>JBAYAV010000226.1:0-5366 GCA_041669565.1 Lentisphaeria bacterium | reverse complement strand
TTTCAATTCGCTTTCATAAACTTGCTGATCACGATCATTAAAAAAGGTTTTAATATCCATTGTATTTATTCCCCAGTGTAACCAACTTCACCCCATACTTTTCGAGCATAGGTCTTTGCCTCATCAGTACGCTTGATATCACCGCGAATGCTTGAATAGGGCCCCTCTACCCCGCGACGCGACGGATCCGGCGTCCAATTGTCATTCTCATATTTCTTGCGAATTTCCTTGTCTCGGAAATCTGGAATTTCATAAGGCTTGGAATCATTAAGGACAGACCGATAAGCCTGAATTCCACAAATACTCATATCAACACTACGATAAACATCACACCACGGCTGCTTATTGTTCCGGATTGCATCCGCAAAATAATAATTTGTAAAAAAATCACCACCACTATGCCCTGTACTTCCAGCTTCTTTATTATGCACTGGAAAATCGGGCAAATAAATTTTTTCAACAGGCTCACTTTCCGGTTTGTCAAAAACCTCGCGATGAACCCGAAGCATATTTTTATCACCTGTACGACAATTTTCCATCAATCCCTTATTACAATGAATTCGGGTATAAGTCTGATGTCCGCGCAATGCACCATGAAGAGATTTAACTACCGCATCATTATCCATCCGCAAAATAATCAATCCACACATGTCAAACTTCTTGCAAGCCATTGTATGAGTCGGATCGTCAAAGTCGTAAGGGCTAACAAAACCATTCACTTTAACAGGCCGCGTATCAGTAATATACATCACCGGCGCAATAGAATGCGTGCAATAATAGGTCGAAGGAATCCAATTTCGCCAGTGATCCATTCCGCAACTACGCTTTAATCTGGTTTCTGCGGAATCTGGATGAACATACTCACCCTCGCCGTAAATAAATTTCCCCATAGAACCTGTTTGAAAAAGACGATGCATCTCTTGATTATAGGCAAAAAACGGGTAATTTTCCGCTAACATATAAATTTTGCCAGACTTTTCAACTGCGCGTATTAACGCAATACCCTCAGCCAGTGTTGAACAAGCCGCGCATTCACTCATTACATGCTTGCCAGTTTCTAAAGCCTTAATAGCAAACGGCGCATGCTGATGGAAAAAATTCGCTAATATTACCGCATCCATGTCATGCGTAAGAAAAGCATCATAATCCGTATAAATTGCAACCTTTTTACCAAGTTTTGCAAACTCTTTTTGAGTTTCAACTAAACGCTCTTCCCACTCATCACAAATCGCCACAACTTCCATGCTATTATCAGCACTGGCATTCCGGATAAAACTGCGGCCACGACCAACACCGACAACACCAACCTTTATTTTTTCTTTTCCAGACATTTTAAGCCCCTTATATTGTTATTTAACGCCAAATCCAGCCACGATTGCTGCCCCTCTTGCACCAGCATAAGAGGAACTAATTTCTATTTTCAAAGCTGTTATTTCTTCTATAATTTTAATCCATATTTTGCTCTTAGAAACTCCACCAACGATTATCACATGATTAAATTTTATTCCTTTGCTTAAAAGCCGTTGAATTTCTTCATTAAGTAATTCAGCCGCATTCTCCATAACCGCCCGGCTAATATTTTCAGGCGATGCTTTTAAAAGAACGGGTTCCTTCCGCAAATCGATTTTTAATCCCCCCGCACCCGGATGAGCTTTGGAGGCTAAATGATTAAAGACCTCATATTTGTTTTCGTTGCCCAGAGCAATAAGATTATCAATGTACCAATCGATCATGCGACCAATATACGGCACCGAAAAGATCGCCCCCCATGGACCGCCTTCAGACGCTAAAAATGGATCACACAATAATCCAAGATTGATGATCTTCTGACGATCTTTCTCCGGGAAAAAACCGACCCATGAAGTCCCACATGAAAGCATTAATTGCCCCGGTTCATTAATATTTGCCCCCCGAGCCGAGGAGGGATGATCAAAACTGCCACTTACTACTTTGGTTGATTCTGATAAGCCCGTATCTTCAACCGCAGAAGAAATTACAGTACCAACAAAACGAGCCGTTGGCACTAATAAAGAAAGGTTCTTCTCCTCGATATTTAATAACTTTAAATACTCTTTATGGTACGTAAAAGTTCGTTGATCCTGCAAATGCGATGTCGTTGCCGTTGAATAATCCATCTGCCATTTTCCAGTAAGACGAAACAACAGCCAGTCCGAATTCATACAGTATCGACTCGCCTTATTATAGAGCTCCGGCTTATTTTCCTGGAACCATGCCAATTGCGCCAACGGAAAACTATCAAGACAAGACCAGCCTGTTATTTGCCGAACTTCTGTTGACGTTAAATGAGACAAAACTTTTGGCGGATCTTGAGCCGCCCGCCGATCCATCCAACTGATGATATTTGTTAGCGGTTTGCCATCCGCATCCGTAAACAAAAGATTACCAGACGCTACAGCCATTGACAACGCTGCAATCTTCCCGGGCGTTTTTTCTGCCAATTCCTTGATCAACGAGCACACCATCCTATACTGCTCTTCTGGATTTATCTCAAATCGATCATTGCCGAGCACTATCATAGAATTATTTTTAGTCCCTTCCGCAATAATAGTACCATTTTGATCTATAATGACACCTTTAATTGCGGTAGTACCTAAATCCAATCCACATAAAAATAATTCCAACTCTTTTTTCATAATATTAAAATCGATTCTTCTTAAACGATAAACAAGTTTTACAAAATGTTGTTTTACGCCTTTATATCATTTAAGGCACATTGCATTTTTCCAAGAACGAAATCCACAACTTTTCGAGAACTGATTACCGGCAATTTTGTTAATGCAACCGGCGGACAATTCGCTTTATAAGCCTGCACACTTACATCAATGCAACAATTTTTATTCATATATGATGTAAATGTATTGGCAAACGCGGCTGATTGAAAAACAAAGGTCGTCATATGCGCATTTCCCTCAATCTTTTTTATAAATTCAGAATATTTTTCCGCTAGCTTTTGTGCCCCAGTATTGTAGTATTGACCTATTTCAGCGATCTCTTTGCTATTTGTCTCCACAAAATCCATCGTTATTAAATAACACAAAGACGCCAATTCTTCCTGACCATTCGTTACTAATGCCCCAAATTGATTCAAGCTATCCATGGCCGCACTTATTAATATTTTGGATGCCGGATATTGCCCTCCAGGAAATCCTTTCCCGATAGAAACAAAATCCGGATGACAGCCATATTCCTTAAATAAAAATAGCTCTGGTGACCATATGCCCGTTTGTATTTCATCCACTGTTATTGGAATATCATGTTTATGACATAAATCATGCGCCGCACTTACAAATTCCTGGGTTAATTTAATTCCACCATAATTCATTAATACCAATTCATGAAAAAATCCGGCGATCTTATACTTTCCAGAATCATACTGCTTTATTCTATTTGCAAAAAAATCAATATCATTAATCTTTACCGAAACTATTTTTAAAAGTCCGGCCGTTTCAAGCTCTTCAGAAAACTCGGGCCACATACCACGAAGCATCTGAGTTAAAATCGTTGTCCCATGATAATTTGCCTCTTTCCCACCATCATTATCCGCCATCACTAAAAAAACCGGTGTCTTTCCAGCATATCTCGGAGTACTATAACTGGAATCCAAACGATAAAACCGAGCCAGCATCATTTTTAAAGAGGCTTCAACAGCTAAACTCCCCGTCTGCAAATTAATGACCCGATTCAAAACATGCTTCTCTTTCGAAAGTATAATTTTTTGAAGCCCTTCTTCATCACCTTTAGATACACCATTTGCCACACGTATTAATTCCCGTTCTAGTAATCGAGTTATATAACCACGAGTATTATTATGCGTAACATTACAAATACCAATTTTTTTCGCATTTTCCACAAGACGATAACCAGGAAAATGATGCCCAAGTGAAGCATGATAATGTTCACTTTTTCCCGCTAAATAAATCTTGCCATTTTCACCAATACGAAAAACTCCTATACCAGAAAGCGGAGCCTTTTCACTCTGTTGAGCACCCCCAAAAGAGGCACTGGGAGCACCAGCATTGGCATCTTTTAATATACTACTTGCCTTTTCAGATACATTTTTTAATAAATAATTCTGCCTTGCTTGAAAAGATTCCGAAAAAAAATCAACTTTTTCATCCGCTATCTTTTGAAATTTTTTCTCTTCCTCACCCGTTAATGCTGCTTGCGCAGCGCAAACCGCCGATATATATTCCTCACCTAATAAATCTCGTAATGATTTTCGAATGTTTCTCATAAAAAATTCCTTTTGAAAAATAACCAATAATATTATTTTATATAATATATCCATATTTTGATTATTTCAACCACAAAAATGATTAAATCAATCATTTTTATATCAAATATTCACTTTTCGCAATTTAGGCACTTTTTTTGAGATTATGATGACAGTATATAAAAACTCATGCAAAAAAAAACGAATTGCAAGAGTTTTGGGAAAAAAGCACCATAGCTGGCGGCTAGAAATACAAACTTTATCTGAAATAAACACAAAAAAATCTGCCGCCTTCGCTCATTCTGTGAGCTAGCAAACTTTTTCTCTCGAGGAAAAAAGTCCAAATTGATGATTATTCATAAAATTGAATCGGCTTTTTGGTTCTAAATTTCTTTCGCGCGCTGGGAGGGGGTTCCCCCAATGGTAGGGTGGGCAAAAATTGAAAAAAAATAAACCACAACAAAAAACATAGCCCTTTTTTGTCCCATTTCAAGAAAGAACATCTGAAAGCGTAAACTATCATGAAATACTATGACTTTTGTGGTATAAAAATCAACATGCCTGAAAATCACAAATTTAAAGTCAAGATGGTTAAAAGTCATAAAGAACCTAGGAAGTCATGTGATGCCTTGGAAAGGATAGGCAATCATTTTGAAAATTATGATTGTATTCTAACCTAAAAGTCGGTTAATAGCAGCGCATGGACGTGCGTCGTTTTAGATTCCAAACATCGGTTGTCTTGGCGATGTACGTATACAAAAATCAGCGGCCGGGCAAAAACGGGCGGAAAATATTCCGTCCCTTGTATGGCATCTGTAATAACAAGTGCCAGGATCCCTCCCATACATATAATGGATATCGCCATAATAAGAATAACAAAAACTAAAATACAAAATGTCGGACACTGCCAACCAAAAATATTAACATGAAACGGCAACCCCATAAAATAAATAAAAAATAGGGCCCCAATGGCGGGCATGATCATATTGGCCAGCATTTCTGCAAAAGGTGTGAATGATAATCAAAACTGGCCCCAAATTTGATAATTCGGCTGGCCCCATGCGTGATTATTAGTTTTTAACCTAATTTCATAAATTAAAAGGCCCACATGGACATAATCCATGCAGGCCTA
>JBAYAV010000225.1:0-5378 GCA_041669565.1 Lentisphaeria bacterium | reverse complement strand
TTTCAGGATACACGTATGCCACTGCTGACTTGGTTTCGGGCCATGTGGCATATCTGCCTTCAGAAGAATGGATACAGCGCCTTGAGCCTCCATCGGTCGCTGGGGTTTTCATATCCTACTGCATGGCTTTGCCTCCATAAGCTGCGCAAGGCCATGGAGCGACCTGGCAGAGAACTGCTTTCAGGTGATGTCGAGGTCGATGAAGCATATGTGGGCGGAAAAAGAGAAGGACGTGCCGGCAGAGGCGCGTTCGGGAAACGCATCGTGCTTGTCGCTGTCGAGCGAAGAAAGACAGCGCAGGGGCATCTGGTCATGGGAAGGGCAAGGCTCAAGGTGATCCCCAATGTGACAATGGAGACATTGAATGGCACTGTGGAGGAAATGGTGGAACGTGGCTCGACAGTCATCACTGATGCCTGGCGCGGCTATGCAGGCCTAGCGGGAATTGGATTCACGCACACCATTTCCCGAGTCAAGGGAAAGACGATGAAGACACCATTTGTGGAGGATTGCATGATAGAGGAGGATTCGCCTTTACCTAACTGTCATCGTGTAATCAGTCTGCTTAAGAGATGGATTCTCGGCACTCTGCAGGGCTCGGTAGGGAAAGAGCACATGCAGGACTATCTCAATGAGTTTGTGTTTAGGTTCAATAGGCGAAGTTCAAAGGCGCGCGGAATGCTGTTCTGGAGACTGATGCAGCTGGCGGTGGCCTGTGATCCGACTACAAGGGCTGCTATCATACAATCTCATATTTAGTGTCCATGGAAAATCGGTTACGTCAAGTTTATACCCCCATATAATATTTTTTCGATTAAATGCTCTCCTTGCGAAGAGGTTATGGTCGTGGGGAATGGATCTTTTGGACGCTGTGGAACAGTGCCTGGGTTTGACGCGACGACTCCCGAAGAAGTAAATAGAACGAACGAAATGACTTCTTTTGAAACCGAAATTCCAGCGAATGCGGGCCTTACTTACATTCGCTGTCAACTCAAAGACAAAAATGGGAATTATGCCTGGAGTAATCCGATTAAACTTTGATCGAACGGAAACGGGGAAATGCACGCATTGTAAGCAAAAAATTGTTTGCGGACCGCAAATTTCCGGGATCGTCAGAATTGCAAAAATATTACAACGTTAGTCCTATTACAATTTTATGGATTTATAAGGATTTAGTAAAGTTAAATGTTATTGAAAAAGCAGGTCGCGGTTACCGGATCATTGACAATAATGGTGTGTTTTTGATAGATATATTAGTTGTATTTGCTTGTGCGTTTAATTCTGCAAGAACTTTTTTTGTTTTCCATTAAGCGATAATTCATATGACTTACTATAGTGTCCGATTATATTTCTACGTATTTCTTACGGGTTGTGCATGTGGTTGCGGCGATATTTTTCATTTTTGCGCTTGTCATACATAAATATTTGAATGGCGTTCCACATGTTATGCCAGAAGACATAGAACGTTGGTCCGAGAGCAATAAAAGCGCCGGAAGGACCCCCGAAACTAATCGCCAAAAACATGGTAAAGGCGGTGTTTTTTTGTCCCAGAATCTGACTGCTTTCGCGGCAGTATCTTTTGGATGTTATGATTCGGCCGATAAAGAAATTCAGGAAGCAGATCAGTCCGGCTAGAAAAAAGATTATAATGCAGCTGCCCCACGAGAGATGCTGCGTGTGAATAAAATAATTGGTTGATTTTGCGGAAATCACGAAAAGAACCATGCACCATAAAAAGAAATTGAAATTTTTTGTTTTTCGTCCCCAGTCTTTTGCTTTCGGATAAAAATAGCGCGTTATGGCTGCTGTTACCATCGGCAGACAAATTAGTAATAAGAGCTGCTCGGTGAGTCGCGTGATATACATTTGATTCATTTGTCCGGTTATCCAGGGGAGTAATCCGATCAGGGCAAGGCTGATAAAAACGTTGGTGCAGACGAATCCGGTGAGCATGTAGCCGATGCGGCCGTGCAGGAACGTCATGATGACTGGTGCGGCGTTTGCGGTTGGAGTCACACCGATAAAAAAGGCCACCAGCGCTAAAATTTCAAAGTTCATCCAGTGCAGGATCAAGTATGGAATGAGCCCCATTAAAATATTGAGTATAACAATAACAAAGTGATTTTTATGTGGTTTTAGAGATTTTAGGGAAACTTGCAGGCAGATAAAATAGGCCATAATGATTAAAATCATGCGGATGATCCAGACGGTGAGGTCGGTGTTTCCGTATTGCCAGCTCCAGCGATAATGAATTTGCAGAAGTGCCCCGAATAAAAAAGGGAAGAAAATCATTGCGGGTCTAAGAAATATTTTCCACATTGTTGGATGGCTTTATAAGTTGGATGAAATAAAAAAAACGCGAATTGAGGGTGCTGCAAAGGCTGAAATCCGGGTTCATTAAACGCACTTTAATAAAGTACTATAGGTTTTGTGGTTTTAAAGTGAAAGAAACTTCTTTGGTATTGTTATTTTTTATGCTGAAGTCTATCGTTTTAGTTGATATTTAGAGTATTAAGGTTTAAAGTAAGGGTGTATTCAAGTGGTCTTATAAAAGGAATGACAAAAAAGAAATAAACGCAAAGGGGCGTTTCGAAGAACTGTAATGTTTTTTGTTAAGGGGCTGTAAAAAAAATAACTTGACAATTTACCGAAAAAATCGTGATTTGATTTTGGGGCCGACAACGAGGAGCATACCCTCAGGTATGTAACGAGGTTGGCGGCACAAAAAGCATTCACGAGAATCAGGCAAATGGAAAGGTTATTTCTGAACAGCTCCTAAGCCCATGCGAGAAAAGAAGAATTATGAAGGGAATTGTTTTAGCCGGCGGGGCAGGTACGCGTTTACATCCGATTACATTGGGCGTTTCCAAACAACTACTTGCCATTTATGACAAACCAATGATTTATTATCCGCTTTCTATTCTGATGCTGGCGAAAATACGGGACATTTTGATCATTACGACGCCGGAGGATCAGACAGCCTTTCAACGGCTCCTCGGTGACGGCAGTCGTTTTGGAATACAGTTAACGTACGCCGTGCAGCCGAAACCCGAAGGCTTGGCCCAGGCTTTTCTCATCGGGGAAGACTTTATCGGAAAGGATCGCGTGGCACTTGTATTGGGCGATAATATTTTTTATGGCGCAAATATGTCCGAGCGTCTTGAACTTGCTAGCCAGCGCACTTCTGGGGCAACTATTTTTTCCTACTATGTCTGTAATCCGGAGTGCTTCGGCGTGGTTGAATTTGATTCAGCGATGCGGCCTGTGTCGATTGAAGAGAAACCGAAATGCCCAAAATCCAATTATGCGGTGACGGGGCTTTATTTTTATGATAATTCCGTTATAAAAATAGCGAAAAGCATTCGGCTGTCCGCGCGCGGCGAGCTTGAAATTACGGCAATCAATAATGCGTATATGGCGCGTGGAAATTTGTGCGTAGAGCGACTTGGTCGCGGCTATGCGTGGCTTGATACGGGGACTTATGACAGTATGCTGGATGCGGCTAATTTTATTCGCGCTATTGAATTGAGGCAGGGCCTGCAGGTCGCGTGCTTGGAAGAAATCGCGTTTGAAAATAAGTGGATGACGTCGGAAGAAATAAAAAGGACCCTGAATGAAATGTTAAAAACAAAATATGGTCAATACTTATTGCACCGAATAACAAAGAATTAATTTTTCATGAAAATTTTAACAACAAAATTAGAGGGGCTTTTTATTATAGAGCCGCGTGTGTTTCGAGATGCCCGGGGGTATTTTTATGAAACATGGAATAAAGAACGGTATATAGAGGCTGGCATCTCGTGTGATTTTGTTCAAGATAATGAATCTAAATCAAGTTATGGTGTTGTGCGGGGGCTTCACTATCAGCAACGACCCTATTCTCAGGCAAAGTTGGTGCGGGTTGTATTGGGTGAAGTGCTTGATGTGGTCGTTGATATTCGCAAAGGTTCTCCGACGTTTGGGCAGTATGAGTCGGTTCGGCTTTCGGATCAGAATAAACGTCAGCTTTTTATTCCGCGTGGGTTTGCGCATGGTTTTTCTGTTTTGAGCAGCGATGTGGTTTTTTCGTATAAATGCGATCATTATTATCGTCCCGATTTCGAGCGTGGAATTTCTTTTTCGGACCCGGAAATCGGTATTGATTGGGGCATTCCTGCCGATCAAATGATTTTGTCGGAGAAAGATAAACGGCATCCTGTTTTGGCAGAAGCAGAAATTTTATAGGGGACGAAGGATGAAGGTATTATTAACAGGCGGTCGCGGCATGTTAGGTCGGACATTGGCGGCTGAATGGAGGGGCTTTTCGGTGATTCAGACCGATTTGCCCGAGGCGGATATTACGGATCCGGCGGGCTTTGAAAAGATCCTGGAAAAATATCAGCCGGATGCGGTGGTGCATTGTGCGGCGATGACTGCGGTTGATCGATGCGAATCGGAAGTTGAGCTTGCGTATCAGTTAAATGCCTGGGGCACAAAAAATGTCGCTTGGGCATGTCATAAACTCGGAATTCGGTTGATTGCAATTTCAACCGATTATGTGTTTGACGGCAATGCAAAACGGCCTTATAATGAATTTGATTTGCCAAATGGCGGAATTTGCGTTTATGGAAAAAGTAAATTTGCGGGCGAAATAGCCATAAGAGTGCATTGCCCAAATCATGTTATTTGCCGTATTTCATGGCTTTATGGTCAGGGCGGTTCGAATTTTGTGGATACGATGATAAAATTGGCAGATGGCACACGGCCAACGCTGAAGGTGGTCAAGGATCAAATTGGGAATCCGACCAGCACGCTTTCTGTGGCGCACAAACTGGAAGAAATTTTACGGCATCCGGAATGGGTGGGGACGTTCCATTTGACGTGTGAGGGCGAGGCAACCTGGTATGAATTTGCCCAAGAAATATTTAAACAACTTCATATAAATCAAAAGGTTGTGCCCTGCACAACCGATGAATTTCCGCGCGTAGCGCGGCGTCCTGCCAATTCGCGTTTAGATAATATGATGCTTCGTTTGGCCGGCTCGGCACCGATGCCGGATTGGAAAGATGCGCTGCATGCATTTCTTGACAATCGATACGGGGTTTCTGAAACTTAAATATTTACCTGAATTCTTCCCATGTTTTTGTGGAACACAATAACATCGGCTAATTCTTTAAATCGGGGAAGCACAATTCTATTAAAATATCATGTTGCTTTTGGGTTATTTCACTTCATTCAAAATTGCCTTTTGCGACTTGATATTCTTCGATCGTGTCAAAATCATCAAATAATTTTTTAACAAGCTTTCTTGTTTTAAGGGGCTGTAAAAAAATCAACTTGACAATTTGCCGAAAAAATCGTGATTTGATTTTGGGGCCGACAACGAGGAGCATACCCTC
>JBAYAV010000224.1:0-5421 GCA_041669565.1 Lentisphaeria bacterium | reverse complement strand
TCAACTCTTTATGTAAGTTTATGCGTGTGATAAGTGATGAATTAGAGCCAAAAAAGAGCGACAAAACAGCATGTTTCCCTAGAAAATCCACCCATTAAATAGTCCGAAGAGCCATTTTTTTCTCAAGGATGACGGCACAGTTGTTTCCGCCAATACCGGCTGAATTGATGATGGCGTTGTTAAACTTTCGGTAGCGTGCTTGCTTTGGGATTGAATCAATGTTTTTACAGTCCGGATCAAGTTCGGTGAGGGTGAGATTCGGAGGAATAATGCTGTGTTTCATGGCCTCGAGCGTGATAATGGTTTCGGCCAGCGTTGCTGCGCCAAGCAAATGCCCCAGTTGCGATTTATGAGCGGCAGTTGTGATTTTGGCCAGATGACTGCCAAAAAGATTGTTGAGTGCCTCGGCTTCTGTTTTGTCATTAGCACGCGTGCTTGTGGCGTGGGCACAAATATGCTCCACTTGCTCTGGATGCAAATGGGCATCGTGTAGTGCTGCCGACATTACCCTTCTGGATCCTTCACCCATGGGGAGCGGTGCGGTTAAATGTTGTGCATTGTTGTTGGTGGTAATGCCGGTGATAAAATAGGGGGATTGTGCAGCTATAGGAGAATCGTCACGACTTACCAGCAAGGCTGCTGCCCCTTCGCTGAAAATGGTTCCTGAGCGTTTTGTGTCAAATGGCTGCATAATATCGGTTGTGATTGTATGAAGATTATGCAAACCGCACCAGCTATATTCGCTGATTAAATCATAGGCAACAACAAGTACTTGGTCGGCACGATTGCGTTCTAGCATGTCACGCGCAATTTGTAGGGCGGATCCACCGGATGCACAGGACATTGAAATTTGTGCCAGAGGGCCAGCGATGTTCAAATATTCGCAAAGTGTATGATTAAATTGATTCAGGAGTTCTTGACTCTCAATGCTGACTTTGCCGATATCAATTTTTTCCTGCCAAAGCCATTCTTGGTATTCTAGCGGACCAAAATTAGTTGCCAATACAATCCCGGTGCGCTTGCTGGACGCAAAACGTTTTTCTGCAAGTGCCTGGTTTCCTGCAATTTTAATAAAAGCACCTGTGAGATCATCATCGGGAAATTGTTTTCGAAGTATTTCTTCCTCTTTTGGGGATACTTGTCCTGCTATTTTTTGTCGGTAGGGCGCCGTATCAAATCGATAAAGCGGACGAAAAGAGTCTTTGCCGGAACACATGTTCTGATAGATTTCAGAAGTTGTGTTTCCGAGACTGCAAATGAAACCAGTTTGATCAATATGAATTTTCATGATATTTGAGTTATGAACAACTTATCAACAGGTGAAGAGCATGTTAGGATACTGTGAATTATGTATTAAGTTATTGGTTTTGTAGGAGTTAAAAAACGATATAGAGAAAAAATAATTTCGCAAAAAAAGCACAAAAATTTCTGTAAAAAAAAGTTATTAACAATTTTATCTTTAACAGCAAAAAAGTTTAAAATACAAAAATGATTCACAGTCGTCTCACACTTATGCTTTGTTTTGAAGATTTTCTCGTAGCGGCGCACGGACGTGCGTCGTTTTTGATTTCAAACATCGGTTGTCTTGGTGACGTACGTATATAAAAATCAGCGGCCGTGCAAAAACGGGCGGAAAATATTCCGCCCCTACAATTTTAATCGATTCATTCGTTATTCAAGCGATTTCAATTTTTCTGTTAAAGACGTACGTATATAAAAATCAGCGGCCGTGCAAGAACGGGCGGAAAATATTCCGCCCCTACAAAAAACAAAAAAAGGCTATTTTTTCTGCACAATATTAATAATATACCTCAAAGTAAAACATCTCATGTGTTATCCAAAATGGACATCCTTTTTGTACATCGGGCGGTAGCCCGAAGTACAAAAAAAATTGTTTCTCCGTCCTCAGCCCATTCAACACTCCAGTCCTTGCATTCTGTTTTTTCCGTCCCCTTTCCGTTTTTCTTCCTTCCGTTTTTTCCGTTGTAAAAAAAAAATCCCTCAAACATCACGTTATTTTGAAGATTTTCTCGTAGACACGCTCGGACATTTTTTACAAGTCTTAAAAAAGGAGAGATGCACAAAAAAAGCCACTTTTTGCAGTGGCTTTTTAGCAGATTGCGGGCTTTTATTTTGTTAAATGGATGGTCTTGTTAGTGATTTCCACTGTTTTAACATTCGCTTGAGCCCTCTCTAATTTCTTTTGTGCAATCTCTTTAAAGTTTTTTGTTAATTTAGGGATCAGCGAAACGGGGATTGGAATATATCCAAAGCGAGCCGAAACGGGGGTTAAATGAAGCCCCGCAGTCTTTGGTTCGGTGGTTGCTGCTGCTTTTACTGTTGTTGTGAGTTTTAGGAAAGAAAATTTTGAGGTTAGAATCATTTTAACATAATTGTCATTGGTAAAGCGTACGGTTACATTAGAGGGTATCAGCTTTATTTCTTCATCTTTATAATTGACAAAGATATCATTGACAATAGATGACGCTTCTTCTTCGGTAAACGTGATATCCACGCCACCTTTATAGCGTTTGGAACTTTCGAATTTTTTGTATGTCAGTTCCGTCTTTTTGTCTAGTTTTGTGTCTGTTAATTTGCCACTAACTGGAATAAAGCTTCCGGCAATAAGGGCCAAAATGAATAGGCTGATAAAAATATAAACAAGCTGTGTGGCTAAACTTTTGCCTTTTTTCTTGCTGCCATCGCCGATCTCTTCGGGCTTTAGCTTGTCTAAATCTAATTTTTCACCACAATTTCGGCAAAAAACAGCCGTTAATAAATTCTCAGAATGACATTTGGGACATATAATCATTGATCGTTTTCCTTCGTTTATTTAGAATGGCAGCATGGTTCTGATTTGCTTGATTTCTTCGATTCATTTGCTGGCGCCGCTGTAGAAGAAGCCGACGGCTTTTGAGCAGGAGACGAACTTTGAGCAGGAGACGAATTCTTCTTGTAGTCGGTGCAATAAAAACCACTTCCCTTAAAAATAAAACCAGCACCGCCGCTTATTAAACGGCGAACTTTTCCATTACATTTAATACAGTGTTCTAATGGCGGATCGGTTATCCGTTGTACGACTTCAAAACGAGCATTGCATTTTTCACATTTATATTCGTAGGTAGGCATAATTCAAACAAATTCTTTCTTTCTATTTAGAGACGACTTTAATTTTTATGAAATTCAGCAATAAATATAAGCTCCATCATAAATAATAGAACCGAGTATTTATTGCTAAAAGAACAATAGTAAATAGGGCAGTATTTCTATTTAAAAAAATCTTTTTTTTGTGTTCAGAATTCTGAACGGATGATTGATTTTTGGGGGCAGCGTAGAACGGTGTCTTTACCGCTGCTTTTCGGATCGACGGGTTTATAATCCAAATTGTAATGGAGTCCGCGACTTTCATGACGCGCAATTGCGCTGTCAATAATCATTTCGGCGACAGAGGATAGGTTTCTTAGTTCAACCAAGTCTGGCGTGATAATAAAATTCCAGTAGTATTTTTCTATTTCACGACGGATCATTTGGATGCGGTTTTTTGCCCGTTCGAGGCGCTTGTTGGTGCGGACAATGCCAACATAATCCCACATAAGACGGCGGATTTCATCCCAGTTGTGCGAGATAACAACAAGCTCATCGGAATTGACGGCATTGCCTTCGGACCAATCTGGGATAGAATCCCATGAGATTGTTGGAACAATAGCTGGATTTTTTTGGGATTCCACAACGGCATTGTGCGCAACAACCATTGCTTCCAACAAGCTATTACTAGCTAGACGATTTGCACCATGTAAGCCAGTGCTGCCGACTTCGCCGATTGCGTAAAGTCGTTTAACAGTGGTAACGCCATTGACATCGGTTTTGACCCCTCCGCAACAATAATGCGCGGCAGGGATGATCGGAATGAGGTCTTTGTGCATGTTAATCCCAAATTTCAGGCACTGGGCAAAAATATTTGGGAAGCGTTTTTTCAAAAATTCTTCGGAGTGATCACGAATATCCAGCCAAGCACAATCCTGTCCTGTGCGCTTTAGCTCGTTATCAATAGCGCGTGCGGCAATATCACGTGGAGCAAGACTTTTTAATTTATGATACTGGTCCATGAATTCCACATACTCATTGCCTTTTTTGATCTTCAGAATGGCACCTTCGCCGCGAACAGCTTCGCTGATCAGAAAGGATTTTGCTTGCGGGTGGAAAAGGATGGTCGGATGGAATTGATAAAATTCCATATTACGGATATCGGCATTGGCACGGAAGGCCATGGCGATACCATCGCCACAGGCAACATCCGGATTGCAGGTACAGAGATAAACTTTACCAGCACCACCGCAGGCAAGCATCGTATGTTTTGCAATGAAGGTGCGGATGTCGTGCGTTTCCGTATTAATAACATAAGCACCAAGACAGCAATTTTCATTTTCCCAATTGATATGCCGAGTGGTAATTAAATCAATGGCCAAGTGGTTTTCTAAAATGGTGATATTGGGATTTTTGCGGCAAGCGGTAAGAAGTGTTTCGCTGACTTGCTGTCCTGTGATGTCACCGGCATGCAAGACACGGCGTGCGGAATGTCCGCCTTCGCGTCCGAGGTGATATTCATTTGCATGGTCTAGGGGAACATTTGTAGCAACTTCTTTTTGGGTGGTAAAATGCAGTCCGAGATCTTGCAGTTCTTTGACGCGTGCTGGGCCGTCTTTCACAATGGCGCGTACAACGTCTTGATGACAAAGCCCTGCACCGGCCATTAGCGTGTCCTGCACATGGGATTCAAAGGTATCCCCTTCCGCAATGACGCAGGCAATTCCGCCTTGGGCATATCGGGTATTGCAGTCTTCCGCTTTCGCTTTGGTAATGACAATGACTTTGCTGTTTTTCGCAGCCTCAAGAGCCGCTGTTAAACCGGCGAGTCCAGACCCGATAATTAAATAATCACACGTTACGCGTTTTGTGCTGGTAACCATAGTGAATCGTTTTGACCTTATTAAAACTGATAATTTATATAAGAAAAATAGAACTATTTATGGATTCATAAATAAAACTATTCACGGTAAGCTTATAAATATAATATGAATAAAGAATCTTGCAATTTTTTACACCGATAAATTGGCGAAAGGATCGGAATGAAAATATTAATAACTACGGATAACGGAAACTGTTTTTCAGTAAATTGCTTAATCATACTTTTTCCCAGAAATAGGTCTTGCTGAAATTGTGCTGTTGTAGAACAAATATTTTAATAGCAGAAAGTTAAAAAATTGATTGAAATAATATTTAATTCTTAATTAAAAGATAATCCATGTTGTTTTTTCAGTATTATAGGTTAAATTATAGGGTTTTTCCGAAATCGTTATAAAATGAAAAAATATAAAAAGGGTAAATATCATGTTTTTAGAACCAACTTTTCGCTGGTATGGG
>JBAYAV010000223.1:0-5430 GCA_041669565.1 Lentisphaeria bacterium | reverse complement strand
TTTCGGATGACTGGCGTGCAGTACCAATTGATCAGATGGCGCGAAAATTAAAATTAATGTCACAATTTTCTGAACGTAATATCTCCTGGGGATATAATGAATTTTACCGCTTTAAAATGAACAACTTAAAAATTTCATCTTTGCTAACTTGTAAACTACCGCTAGATGAAAAAAAGAAAGCTGCTCATAAAGCTGCTTATGATGCCTATTATGATTATTATCAGCAAATAACTCAAAAAAATAAGAAAAGAAAGGAGGAAATATCTCATAAATAATCCCCATCAACATTTTGAAGAAACTCAACTAGAAAAACAAACTCAATTAGAAACTCAATTAGAAAAAGGAAAGAAAAAAATGGAAAACAAGAAAAACAGGAAGTCGTCAGCAGTTCGTCGTTTTACGCTCATTGAGCTCCTCGTTGTTATTGCCATTATTGCCGTTTTAGCATCCATGTTATTGCCTGCGCTCGGTAAAGCTCGAGAAGCAGCTAAATCGATATCCTGTACGAATAGCCTTAAACAAATATCATTAATGTTAGTGATTTACTCATCCGATAATAAGGGCTTTACGGTGCCGAACAAATTTGACTCTCCAATGGCAGCACAATATCAACCTTGGGCAAATGGCTTGTATTATTTGGGATATATGAAAGAGTTAAAGATTTTGAAATGCCCGTCATACCTCTATCGTGGGTCATGTCCATTTTTACAACCTGATGGAGATCTAAATTACAAAAATGGGCAAACGACAGACGTTAATCTAGGCAGGTATCCTTACGGTCTTAATGGAGCCTTGACTTTTGATTATATCATTGGGAATGGTGGTACTAGAAAACATTTAACATTAGACCAGATCAAAAAGCCAAGCGAAACAATTTATGTCGGTAGTTCGATGGATGCACAATATTTTACATCGACACATATGGGATGTTGTAAACTTAGTCCTCGTTATGCCACATGGCGAGAAGGAGCACCTGGGCCTTATCATAAAAATGGCACATCTGGAAATTTTAGTTGGGTTGATGGTCATGTAACCTCTTTGCCGGTACCGAGTAGTGCGATAGCAACCTATACCGACCAATATTTTGGGTCAGTCAAAAACGACCGTGCCACAGATACGAATTATTGGAGTCCAGAAAAATGATTGTTTTAAAATATTTATTATTTTTTACGTTTATATCGAGTTTTGCGTTTTCGACTCAGGCTTTTGAAATTAAATTTGATTCCGAAACGAATGCTGGTAAGTTCTTTAGTGGGTGGTGTTCGAATATCGCCAAGCGAGAAATTAAGGATAAAACTCTTTACGGTTTTATTACTAGTTCTGATCCGAAATTAGTATCGGAGACAATCAATATTCGTCGCGAAGAAGTGAATTTTATTGTTGTTGATATGGCGGTAGAATTCAGTAATACTTGGTGTCGTTGTCAATTTTTTATAACTTCTGATGTCAAAGGTGTTGATGTTTATGCAGAGGCTTCTTTACAGCCTGACGGAAAAATGCATCGGTATGTAATAGATTTGCGGCAAGCCAAAAAATATGATAAAATAAATTTTATCAAGAGTTTTCGTTTTGATCCGCTTGATCCTGGAAACGAGGGTGACAGTTTTCATTTAAAAGGGATTTATCTCGTAAAGACTCTCGACAAGTTGCCTCCGCCACCAGTTAACACCCAGGCAGCTACAACGAGTTTTGAGATGGCGTCCATTACTCAGGCACGGTCTTTTTATAAAAAGAACACTTCTGGAATTGCGGAGCGTGTGATTAAAGATGGCGTCCTTACTGCAAAAATAACGAATCGGGACCCCTATTTTTCAACCGTTCCATTGGGCGTGGATCGTAAGGATCTCGATTCTGTTTTTTTAGAAATGAGTGTCGAACCGGGGAGCCCAACATCGGCCCAAATATTCTTTAATCTTGGTGTGAAAACAGAACCGGGTACGTACATGTTTATTCCTATCATTGCGGATGGAGAAATGCATCAATATACTCGTAAATTAGTCGGTACTCCTAAATGGGACGAAATCAAAAGAATTGAAAATTTTCGTTTCGACCCTGTGCACAGCGCCGTTCCCAATAAAAAATTCGGATTAAAAACGATTCGTTTTTTCAAGGCGGAGTTGCCCCCGTCGAAACCATTAGCTGTTTTAATTCCCAAGCTTTCCACATCTCCTGTGATTGATGGGGCACTGGATGATAATTGTTACAAAGAAGCTTTGGAAGCTGGAGATTTTCAACTCATCGGAAATGGCGGAATCGCATCTTCAAATACTAGAGTATATATGGGCTACGATGATACTAATTTGTACATCGGGTTCAATACGCCATTGCAAAACATTGAATATACCGCGGATCATAATGCACGCGATGACGGTGCAATCTGGCGTGACGATAGCATGGAGTTTTTTCTTCAATCTGAAAAAGACAGCTACTATCAGTTTATCATAAACCCCGCCAAGGGACGTTTTGACAGCCAAAATCAAATAAGCTCCTCCGGTGGTAAGCAAAACACTAGAATAGAGTGGAACGGTACTTGGAAGGTCGCTTCAAAGATTGCTATTTCCAAGTGGACTGGAGAAATTTCAATTCCGTTTACGGATTTGAAACACACACCGGACAATTCTAATTGGAAAATAAATATTATCCGAAATGATCTTTCTACAGGAACTGGAAGTTCTAGTTTTGTTCCTTTAAAAGGTAGTCACAAGCAGCCAGACGCATTTCGACATCTGTTATTTAGTGGTAGTTCTGCAAAATCTCCTGAAGTTTTTCTACAGTCTTGGGGGGATTTGTTTCTCAATAATAACACGCTTTCATTAAGAGTAAAAAACAATGATCCCCATGATAAATATAAGTTTGGAGTCCGCTTGTTGAACCAGAAAAGTGGTAAATTGTCAGGGAATAAAAACACATCACTGCCAGTCTTAAAAAACTTTTCAGAAGAGATGGTTAAATATGATATTCCAAGTATGGGAAAATACTCCGTTATAACCGATGTCTGTGATGATAACTATTGCTACTATTTTGCTAGCACTCAATGTGAAGTTGCTGATCCATTGGAAAAATTGGATGATGCTATCACCATGCTGAAAGAAGCCAAAATATCTAAAAATCATCAAAAATTGCTTCTGTCTCGTGAGACTCTACTAACAGAAGTTAAAAAGGTTGCCCAGCTCTTTAAACAATCGCAACGCCTTAATGTGAAAAAATATCAACAGCTGAGTCAAAAGGTTCTAATGTTTAAACGAGATATGCGTATAGCGGATATGAGCGATAAAATGACAAAGCTGTACAATGTAAGCAATCCTTCTTACGCGACTTTGTCCGAAACCACGATGCGCAAAGTTTTTAAACAAGTTGTTGGGGATGCGCCTGAATTAAAAGCGAAAGTCTCCAACGAACTGAATCTTTATGCTGCTGGTAATGAAATCGAAGGAATTCAGTTAGTTCTAATTCCTCTGCGCGAGGAAATTAAAGATGTTGTTATTTGTGCTTCAGAACTTAAAAATGGCGACGCGATAATTTCGTCATCAAATATCGAAATATCCCGAGTTGGATATCTTTCAACGAAAAATTATCAACCCAAATACAAGAGCCGTTTTTCTGGAGATTGGCCGGAGCCTCTTTTTCCCAATCAGGCATTTAACATAAAGGCTGGAATTGTACAACCTGTTTGGATTAATGTCCAAGTTCCTTCGAATGCTAAACCTGGAGACTATCAAGGCGCAATTACGATAAAAACGAAAAATTCAGAACTGCTTTCTCTAGACTTAAACTTGCATGTATGGAATTTTTCGCTTCCTGTGACACCGTCTTTACGTACCGCGATAAGCCCAAAATATAAAACGGTAGAAAAATATTACGCCTGTCAACTTGAGCGGGATCTTACCGATAAAGAGGTGAAAGAAATTCGCAACAACATTAGTCAAATGATGTTAAAAAACAAAATGTCGCCTAGTTTCATCTATGATGTCAATATTTATGAAGGGAACAAACCGCCATTTCCGACAGCATCCCGTCTGAAAGAATATCATGAAAAAGGAATGAACGCATGGTGTGCCGGCGTGCTAACTTGTTTGGGGTATAGTACTCCAGGTGAACAAGTCAGAAACTATTGGAAGGATCGTGCCGCAAAAGTAAAACATGGTATCATTGATACTTATGATGCCGCACGCAAAAATGGCTGTGCGGATATTACCTATGTTCATGCTTTTGATGAAGTTTATGCGCATGGGGATGTCAACGAAAAGGCAAAAATATTAAACGAATTAGTGACAAATTGGCGTAAAGAAATTCCGGAACTAAAAATAGAATGTATTACTTACGTTCTACCAGAATTAATTGGCGTCGTTGATATATGGTGTCCATCAATTTCCATGTATGAAAAAGGGAAAGAAAAATATATGGAACGCCAAAAAGCCGGCGATGAAGTTTGGTTATATACTTGCTTGGGATCACCTGAAAAAGGAACTGTGCCATCATTCGTGCTTGAAGAATCAGCTCTTAATTTACGCCTAGTTCCATGGATTTGCAAAAAAGACAATGCGACTGGATTCCTCTATTACGCAATTTCATCCTGGCAGAACAACTATCCTTCAAATGGAAAATCCTTCCCTGAAAAACCGTGGAATCCAGTTTCGGTATCTGGCTACAACGGCGAAGCGGTGTTGATTTATCCAGCAAAATCATTGACGAAACAACCGCTAAGTTCAGTGCGTTTCGAAAATCTTCGCGATGGAATTGAGGATTACGAGTATTTGGTAATGCTGCAAAAATTGGCAAAAAAATCAAAAAATCAAATGCTAATTAAGAAGGCTGAAAAACTATTTAACGTAAATGATCGAGTCCTCAAAACGTTTAATAGCTTTACTGATTCACCAAAAATTCTGGATGAAGAACGAAAAAATATTGCTCAATTAATTGAACAATTAAAACAATAAAAGGAACAAAATGGCAAACCTTAAAAAGTGCATAAGTGTGCTCTTTTTAAGGTTTGCTCTGAATAGCAAATCGTTTTACGAACTTATTATTTGTCTTCTTGCTCTTTGAAAACGTTCTAAAATTGTCGATAATGATGGATAATTCTCGTATTGATATTTTGTTGGAGAATACACCCTTCGAATTTCGGTGCTATAAATCTAAAAAAAAACGTTCAAATTCAACCACAGAAAAACGCGGAATTTATTGGGACTTGTTCGGCCGATCCTAGCTTTTCTTGTTTTCGGACGGCCTTTTTTTGCAATAATGTAATGAAGAATAAAAAGTTCGGTTTTTTGGGTTGCTGTCGTTTGAGGTCATACAACCTTATGAATTTGCGCCTACGGCGCAGTTAAAATATGCAAAAAAGCTAAACGAAAGGAGCGCCTACGGCGCAAATTCATTCAGAAAGCCCCTTTTTGTCAAGAAGAATGCTTTCTTTGCAGACTCCTATGG
>JBAYAV010000222.1:0-5447 GCA_041669565.1 Lentisphaeria bacterium | reverse complement strand
GAAATCATTGGACGATTTTCAACGGGGAGTGGAAATTTTGATTATATCCATCCGCGCTCCGATGGAAGCTTCCTTGCCGATGGCAGAATTCGCCTGCGAATCCTGCAGGAAGCACTGGATGAAGATGAGTTTAATAGCGATGCAGACCGCTTGAGCGGGTATATCATGGAAATGCTGGAACGATTGCCCGTTGTTGGCGATACTGTTCAAACGGATCAATACAGCTATACGGTTCTTCGAATGCGAGAAAAACGAATTCGAGTGGTCCAAATCCGTAAAATAGAACCCGATCTGGATAATCTTGCGGCGCAGGAGGCAAAATAATGCTCATTCTTTATTTTGTCATTTTAATCCTGATGCTGGCTTTTGTGGCACTGTGGAATTGTGCGGAGACTGTCTACACATCGGTTAGCAAAGTCTGGCTGCGTGAATGTGCCTTGGAAGGTGATTTGGCCGCGAAACAGGCCTGCCACTTGCTTGATAATGCCGATAAATTCCTCGGCACAATCTTGATGGGCAATAATCTGGTTGTTGTGACTTTTGTAACAGTTTTCCGCTTGCTGTTGATGATATATGTGGTGAATATTGGTGCAGTACAACATATTATGGCAATATTCCATTGCAGTAATGATGTTCTGACAACCGTGATTTCGACGCCGATTGTTTTGGTTTTCGGCGAAATTTTGCCAAAGGCGGTGGCACGAAATCATTCGGAAGTGCTGGCCTTAAAGTTGGCTGGAATTATTACATGGTTCCAAAAAATGCTGTGGCCGCTGGTGTTCGGTATTGTCTGGATTTCAAAACACCTTATAAAAGTACTTTCTAAGGGAATGGAACCGAAACAAAAATCGGGCGTAACGCGTGATGACCTTCGCGTTATGGCAGAGATGGTCACAGAACAGGGACTGGTCGGTAGAGAAGTCGGCGACATGCTGCAAATGGTGCTGACACTTGAAAATAAGACTGTGGAGGCCGTGATGGTGCCCCTGGTCGAGGTTCGCTCTGTTTCGCAGATTGCTACCGTTGCCGAAGTGGAACGATTGACCGTTGAGAGCGGTTTTACGAGATTTCCCGTGTATGCGGGGCGTGTGGACGAAATTGTGGGCGTGGTAAGCCTTCGAAAAATGGAACGAAAACAGCGCCGTATGGGAATTTCGGATAAAGAATTTTCGGTGATGGCAATATCATCTTTTGTGGATCCGAGCGTATTATACGTTCCGGAAACAAGAAAAGTGAATAGTCTTTTAGATGAATTACGGCATCATCACCTGCCAATGGCGATTGTTATAGATGAGTATGGCGGAATGACAGGGATGGTGACGATTGAAGATTTGGCGGGCCAGATTATTGGTAATATTCAAGATGAACGTGAAGGTTCTACCGTACAGGTAAAACGAATAGATGACCGTACCTTTGAGTGTGATGGTAAACTTGATATTCGAGAATTGGAGAAGTGGCTTGGTTTCAGTATCCGCAATGTCGATTTTGAGACGGCAGCGGGCCTCATTCTGAAATTGCGCGGCTGCATTCCCGAATTGGAAGAAAGCCTGGATTACAAGGGTTATAAGGTTTCGGTGATAAGTATTAATAAACATAGAATTACAAAGTTGAGATTCTCGAAAAAGCAAGGAAGATAAGAGTATGGATCGTAAATATCCGTTAGACCGAGTTCGTAATATTGGTATTATGGCTCACATTGATGCTGGAAAAACTACCTGTACAGAGCGCATTCTGTTTTATACAGGACGTACGCATAAAATTGGTGAAACTCATGATGGCGCTGCTGTTATGGATTTTATGGATCAGGAGCAAGAGCGCGGGATTACTATTAACAGTGCGGCGACGACCTGTATCTGGAAGGGAAATCAGATTAATGTTATCGATACTCCCGGGCACGTGGATTTCACCGTTGAAGTTGAACGCAGTCTGCGTGTATTGGATGGCTCAATCGCTCTGTTTTGTGCGGTTGGCGGCGTGGAACCACAGTCCGAAACAGTATGGCATCAGGCTTCAAAGTATAATATTCCGCGTATTTGCTTTGTTAATAAGATGGATCGTCAGGGCGCAAACTTCTTTGATGTCGTTGCAAAAATTCGCTTAATGCTTCATGCGAACGCTGTTCCAATTGCGGTTCCAATCAGTGAAGGCCCGGATTTCAAGGGTATTATTGATTTGGTCAAAATGTGCCAGGTCCGTTATGTTGAGGACCCGAAGGGAACGATCCCTGTTGATGAACCAATTAGCGAGGACTTGAAAGAGTATGCAGCTGTGTGGCGCCACAATCTTCTGGAGAGTGTGGCTGAAATGGATGATGACCTCTTTGAAAAATATTGTGCGGATGAAGAAATATCAGAAGAAGAAGTCCGTGCAGCAATTCGCAAAGGTACCCATAAGCATGAATTTTTCCCCGTTCTTTGCGGCAGTGCATTCCGTAATAAAGGGGTGCGTCGGTTGCTGAATGCTGTTATTGATTATTTGCCGTCACCGCTTGATATTGAACCGGCGGTAGGAAAAGATCTAGAGGGTAATGATGTTACCATTGGAAAAACCGAAGATGATCCGCTGGCCTCTCTCGCATTTAAGATTGTGACGGATAAGCATGTTGGAAAGTTAATTTATGTACGTGTCTATTCTGGCGTATTGGTATCTGGTACCTATGTTTGGAATTCGACCAAAGAACGCCAACAGCGGATTGGACGGCTATTTCGGATGCATGCAAATCATCAGGAAATTGTTGAAAAACTCTATGCTGGTGAAATCGGCGCGATGATCGGATTGAGTGATACCGTTACAGGGGATACAATTTGCGATCCGGAACATAAGGTTATTCTGGAGACGATTGAGTTTCCTGAAACTGTTATTAGTGTGGCCGTTAAGCCGCATGAGCGTGGGGATCGTGAAAAATTGATGCTGGCATTGGTAAAACTTGCCGAAGAAGATCCGACCTTTGTGGTTCGTCATGATGAGGAAACAGAAGATACTATTATTTCGGGCATGGGCGAACTCCATTTGGAAGTTATTCTTACTCGTCTAAAACGTGAATTTGATGTGAATGTGGATAGTAGTGCTCCTGAGGTTGCATACCGTGAAAGTATTACAAAGACAATCGAGCACGAAGAACGCTATAAGAAGCAGAGCGGTGGACATGGTCAGTTCGCACATGTTGTTATTCGCATTGAGCCGTTAGAACCCGGCAAGGGGATGGAATTTGTCAGCGAGATCAAAGGTGGTAATATTCCCAAAGAATATATTCCCGCGATTGAAAAGGGAATTCGTGATTCGATGTCGAAGGGCCCGAAAGCTGGTTATCCCTGTGTTGATTTCAAAATTACACTGCTTGATGGTTCATACCATGAAGTTGATAGTTCTGAAATGGCGTTCCGTACTTGTGGTTCGATGGCATTTAAGGCTGCGTTTGGAAAAGCAGGAGCGCAGTTGCTGGAACCAGTTATGAATGTAACAGTGATATCTCCGGATGAATATGCCGGTTCGATTACGGGTAATCTATGCGGCCGGCGTGGTCGTGTGATGGGAATGGATCCGATGGAAGCGAAATATCAGAAAATCCATGCTCTTGTACCATTAGCGAATATGTTCGGCTACTCTAATGATTTGCGTAATATGTCACAGGGGCGTGCAAATTATAATATGGCTTACGAATTCTGCGAGCCAGTACCAAACAGCATCGCTGAAGAAATTATTGAAACACGACGCAAACAAAAAGAAGAAGAACAAAAACAATAAAAGTCTCAATTCTATAGCAATCTTCGTTTAGAAGTTTGAAGGAATCTATCGCTCTTGCAGAAAACTCTAATCTGCAAGAGCTTTTTTTGTGTGTGGTATGGGGAAGAGTCCGATGGAAAACATCGGTTGTCTTGGCGCCGTTTTTATCCTTAATTTCAAACATCATGTTATTTTGAAGATCTTCTCGTAGCGGCGCACGGACGTGCGTCGTCTTTGATTTCAAACATCGGTTATTTTGGCGACGTACGTATATAAAAATCAGCGGCCGCGCAAGAACGGGCGGAAAATATTCCGCCCCTACAATAATTCAAACATCACGTTATTTTGAATATTTTTCCGCAGAGACGCACGGCCGTGCGTCTCTGTACGCCCCCTACCAAGACGTCAGAACGGGGACATCACTATGATACCGACAAAAACAAAATTATGGACGATAAATACCACCACAAATATCGAACAAAATCATACAGAATGTCCAATTGGGATTATTCTGGACTGGATATTATTTCATTCCATTCGCAAACAAAAATCGTGAATATAATTTCGGAAAAATCGTACAAAACAGTTGATGGTGCGTCCGTTATATTATCCAAACAACGCAAAAAATATGGGATGATTTTGACATGATCAAAAAATATCAGGCCGCAAAAAGCAACATGATATTTTGACAGAATTGTGCTTCCCCGGTTGAAAGAATTAGCCCCTATTATTGTGTCCTACAAAAACATAGGAAGAATTCAGGTAATTAGGTCTTCCCCAAAAAATTAGAAAAGGAAGAATAGTATTGGAAAAAAACGATAAGCCTCAACTAGGGAAGGGGAGGAAAATACTAAAATCAGGCGTTGCTATCCGATGTTGTAAATTGAACCTAAAACGAAGGGCTATTCAATCTACGCTTTAAAGGATGACTGGATACAAATGAGCGCTCATTTGTATTTTTGAACGTCCTGTTTTAAAGAATCGATGTTGGTGGGCTGGCTTTTGCGAAGAAGGGCCTGGTCATGCGGGAATCGTTTTTTAGGGGATGACTTTTATTTGCAGAGTGATGGAGCCGTTTTCGGTTCCCTCCTGCTGTATTATTTTTTTGGTGTGGCTGGGATTGCGCGGTGATCCCTTGCGGATTGTTTTGGTGATGTTATGTTCTACAAGAAGCGGTATTTCTATTTTTTTATTGGTGTTTTCGTTGAAGTCATCAATATTAATATCTGTTTCGGTTTGAACTAGGATCGATGTCTCGGGTAAATTTTTTATTTCTTTTGCGAGGTAATCGACTGGCAAGGCGGCCAATTCACCCGCGATTGAAAAGGAGTCTTCGAGTAAATCGGCTCCTATTTGCATGGCGCCAGCGGTCATAATACGCCCGGCTTTGCGCCACGCAAGTGCGCCGAGAGGCGCGGTTATTTCACAGCGTATTCCAAAAGTATTATCGACTGTTTCTTTGAATAGGATACGCTCGCACCAGGAAGGCGCGCTATCGGGCTGGTGCCAATTTCCCTTTTGCAGAAGAATCTTTTTTTGGGCTGTTTTTTGGGCGATAAGAACGCGTGGCCATACTAATTCTGCGGTAAGAATATGTCTTGTTTGGCTTTTTTGCAGAAGTGTCTTAATATGAATATCGACCAACGTAATTTCCAGATTGACACGTTTTTTCTTTACCATAAGAAATCTCTCTGTCAGGATTTAGGTTATTTTAGTGGAAGACT
>JBAYAV010000221.1:0-5450 GCA_041669565.1 Lentisphaeria bacterium | reverse complement strand
TTTTCAGCAGGGATCTTCATTTGGCAAAGATTACAATTCAGAGTAATATTTCCTTGTGCGACATCTTTTTTAGCAACAGCAACAAAAACACACCGGACCCAATTATCAGCTTTCAGATTGATATCAAATGTATTTTTATTCGTATTATCCGATAATTTTGGTGATTTTTGTTCCTTTGCATAGTGTATTACAGGCCAAAAGCACTTCATCTTTGCAAAGGTTATGGATCCGACAACTTTTTGCCGACGTAATGCCCGGACTTCAACACACAGCAAAACTTTATCTTCATCATCTCGGAAGTATTCATTATAAGGGTCAACAGCATAAACGACATCATCATTCTCCAGTACTTCCACAAATGCGAGATTTTCATCACAGGTAACGGCCCCCTGGACTTTTTGTTCTTCGTTTTGGAAATCGGTTTTTTCCTGGAATGAAAAAGTTGCCTTTTCTAGAATGCAAAGATCGCGCAATGGTTGTTTCACCCATTTGTAATCCCAATTCCATGTCGATCGTAAATTGATATAATGGAGGCCTTCTTCAAAAATCTGTTTTTTATGATCATTCGATTCAACTTGCAGGCATGGAATTAAGACATGCTGTCCAGCAAAATTCTCGGTTGCGACAGTGAAAGTCACATCCTCAAGTTTTGCCGATGAGAGTTTTTTCCAGGGAAAAGATTTTAGGATATTGCCATTTATATCTTTAAGGATCAGCTTTATATTATAATTTATTTGTTTTTCCTTCTGATCCGGTATATTCAGCACTTCAACATCCAGTTTTTCACCCAATGTCATTAATTTGCGATAGCTGACCACGAAGTTTGGAATCGACATATTATCTCCGGGATAAGGGGACAAAGCCTCCTTCTTTATTTGCTGCATATAGTATCGCAATATCCGCCTTGAACTGAAAGAATTGAAAACAGTCGGTCGGATAAAATCATTTTCATTTTCTTCATCCCATTCTGGCAGTTCAACAATATCTGGGTGAGCGTTCATTGCAGCTTCAAAGGAATGCCGGAATGTTTTTGTTCCGTCTTCGCTAAGAGTCGAGCCACTCATCACCCAAAAATATCCATTTGAAGCACTTAAACCAAGATACTTATTTTTATACTTTGGTTCAGCCAGCACTTCCTGATAAATTTTAATAATAAAATCGCGATAAAATACCAAATCAAATTTACGGTCTTTCGTGCGCAGTCCATGGATTTGACCATTGAAATGGAGACCGTCTGAAACATCAAGATATTGGCGCAAGTATTTTTTTATCTTTTCCCGATCCGATTCCTGAACTCCACCCTGCTTCTTGAAAAGCATCCGCCACGTAACCCAACTTTTTCCAGCGGGTCGTATAATAGAGCACAGCACGACTATTTTATCGCCATATTCTTTATGGACTTCACCAAGCAATTCCTTCCATTCAGACGGTTTAAAAGAATCAGCACAATACGAGCTAAAAACGGTCTTTCCATCAATTCGCAAAGAGCTCTTATGATTCAGCGCTAATTTGACAACTTCCAGTTTTTTCTGCAGTCCTTTTTTTATAAAAAAATCTGGCAAGAGGTTAAAGTCTGGTTCATTTATTTTGTCTGCGTAGTCAAAAGCAATAGATCTTCCGGAGGAGCTCGGAAAGAAAGCAAAACCATCCAGTCCATAAGATTTTACAATCTTGACCATGCGTTCAAAACTTGAATAGGTCATCACATCTTTTTTTCCATTAATGCGTGTTAATCGATCATGCATTAAAGGGCGATCATCCCATCTGCGCATGTAGTTTTTACCAAGACCATACTTAAGCTGGGCCCGCGAAAAAACGAGTGTTCGACCAAAATGAGAGGTCCGCTCCGATTCGGCACCATCCACATACACCATGAACAAACAATGAACAACGAGGACCAACAAAAAAGTAAACTTTTTGTCCATCTTTTCTCCTTTTTTGTAAAATTTTATATTGTCAGACTATCTAGTCTGACAAACGCTCTAAATCAGATTTTGTATAACACCTGTTTCAACACACGTGCACCTGCGCAAAATTTTCCCAGACAAGCATCCACACAACGATCTTTTTTGTATAGAAAAAAACAAGTACAAATGCTTTCAAAAACTAAGCAGTTATTATCGCACCATCTATAATCAGCTGCTGCTTTAGTTTTTGAATTGCAATTTTTCGAGTATTCCCACTTTTTATGGCCATTGCGGCAGCTGTTCCTGCGGTTTGACCGATTGCAATACAAGTAGCATTGATCCGTGTAGAGGAAAAAGCACGATGATCCGCAGAAATAGGACGTCCTGCAATATAGAGATTATCAATGCCTTGCGGGATCATACAGCGATAGGGAATTCCATAAGATTGTTGCAAATATTTTTCAATTCCTGTATGAATACCATCAGGTGAATGGACATCAATTCCCCAACTTCCGCGAGCTATTTCATCTTCAAATGCACGCCCAGCAACAACATCCTCTTCGGTTAAAATATAGTCCCCAATAAAACGGCGGGTTTCTCGTACGCCGACCTGATCTGCGACTTGTCGAATATAGGCCTTCTCAAATCCAATAACTTCCGTCTGAAAAAATTTCAGGATATATTCAGCCTGTTTTATGCCTTCCAGGCGAACTCTAGTTAAATCCTTCGTATTCGTGCAGTCACAATTCAAAATATGCGTCATGTTAATAATAATTTCAGAGTGAGAGTCATTGCTATAAGGAAGAAATTGAAGAGGCGTATGATCAATCGGGACGAGTCGTTTTTTTGATTTCCATTTTTTCCTTATTTCCACAAAATTTTCCATGGTCTTTTCATCCATACCGGAAATGGTAAAAATAAGCGTTGAAGATTGGACCTTACCATCCGATTTGCGTCCTTTTTCATAGGGGCATCCTAAGTGCCAGGCAAAATCTCCATCCCCAGAAGCATCGATGAAAAGTTTGGAAGAAAATGCCTGTATTCCAGATTTGGAGGCCGTCAGAGCCAATGTTGCCTTCGAGCCCTCCCGAATAGCATCGATTAGCTGTGTATAAAAGAAAATTTCTACTCCGGCCTCTTCTAATTTAGAACATAATAAAGAAGACAATGCTATTGGATCTACATTGTAATTCGTTTCAGTTTGCTGAAAAGCCTTGTTTTTTTTGCATAATTCCTCGATCACTTCCAATGCAAATCCGCCGACAGTCCGAATCTTATTTTTGGAAAACCCCGAGATTGAGCATAATTTGCCATTGACAGGAATTCCACCAGGCGTGCCGAAATATTCAATTATTCCAGTTTTCAACCCCGATTTAGCAGCATATATCGCAGCAGCAACTCCAGCCATCCCCGCACCAATCACCAAAACATCAAATTCTCCGGCAACAGGGACCTCTTTCATTGTATAACAAATTGTATTCATTCTATTTTCTTAAGTCCATTTCAAAATAAAGATTTTTTTCTTTCACACACCAATCAATATTCGCCACATCCAAATACTGTTTTTTATATAATCCGTAAAAACGGTCTAATAACGGGCTAAAATATCGGAACGAAGCTTTTTGTTTCCGCCCGTCCAGCGAACATCAACCTGATAACCAATATCCGTATAGGGCTCAAAGCGATTTTGAACCTTGGTTGCACTCGCTCTACCAGTAACATAGAGTATATTTATAGAGTTGTTATGCCTTGGATCAGCTTGCCCCACAGAACTCGTGCTCTGTTTATCATAAACTCGATAGTAGCCCCTACCTAAATCCCACTTATAACAAGCATCCATTACCAAATAGGCCTTGGCCGGATATTTCAAGTCGGATAATTTAGCCGGTACCATTTCATCAATTCCACTGGAAAAGCCATCTCCTAGAGCACTTCCGATATAATCATAATTATAGCCATAACCAGTGTATGCTACTCCATACTTACCATTATAATTCTGTGGGTGAGTACTGGTACTATGCAAACTTGGATCCACAAAGGACTGAATCGTCACATATTTACCGTCAACCAACCGATTACCCCAGCAAGTCATACCAGAGCCAACGGCATACGCATATAGCGGAAAATATTCATCCGACTCATCCAGATACATAAGAAAACCCAGCCCCAGCTGTTTCTCATTATTGAGACAGCATGTGCTCCGTGCTTTCGCGCGTGCAGTCCCCAGCGCTGGAAGCAGCATACTTGCTAAAATGGCAATAATCGCGATTACTACAAGCAACTCTATAAGAGTAAATACCCCCTATTGAACTCTCTTTCTTTTGTTTCGATCTTACATTCATAATACAGACTCCTTTTTTATTTTAATGTTAATTTACGAATGGATCCTTTTTTGAAATGATCCAGGGGGAAAAAGTTTAGTTCCATTGGAACTTTCTTGAATTCGTTCTGATCCATCACTATTTCAACCATGACAGGTTCATTTACCGGGACTTGTACTATATTTGCCTCATTCGCCTGATATTTTTCTGAACCATTTTGGATATAAACTTTCAATTTACCGGGATTCTGCACCGTACCAAGCTGAATCGCGACCCATTGGGAGCACGGAATAGCCAAGTTATACAACGTCAATTTTATCGTTCTGGTATTTTGATCTGCCGGCTGGAGCTGAATTGTTTCAGGATTCAAGTTTTCACCACATTGAATGCTTATTTTTTCTAAATCCACTGGCACTGCATCCGCATTAAAATTTTTATTTTTCAATAATTCCGTTGCTTTTTCGGCATTTACTTTGACTATTTTTTGAAGTCCTTCCGGTAATTTTTCAGACGCGAGCGTCACTGCCCTAAGGTAATTTTCCAGCATAAGTTTAATGCATTCGGGCTCTTTTTTATCACCGGCCACTAAGTACCCCCACTGAGACTTTGCAGCGATTGTTTCAGACGTTGGAAAAATTACTTTTTTGCTCCCTTGGAATGCAAGAATCTTATTACTTATTTTTCGGCGAAGCGCTTCCATTTCAACAAAGTTACGTTCCGGCATTTGCGTTCCCTCCCCAAGAAATTCATCCATTTCTTTTCGCGGCAAAAATTGTTGGAGGAGATAAAGATAGCAGTAATCCTCCATACCTGCCCGAAACGCAAACCAGCGTCGACTTGGTACGACTTCCTGAGCATAGTTGTAGATACTGACGGGACTAGCCATTTTAGCATCAAAATCATTCCATGGGTTTCCGCCCCAACGTCCTTTTTCATATCCCAAAGCGGTCCAATAACCGCCGCCATTCAGGTTATAATGATAGATTCTCCACCCCATTTCGCGATAAAAATTAATAGGGCTTAAGCGCTTCTGAATTGTGGGGCAATAATAGAAAGACTGTTTTATGCCAAGGCTCTTCATTTGAGATGAAATTTTGGAATAGTTTTTTTGGGGATAATATTTACCAAAAGAGGGGCAAAGGATGTCAAATTTTTTCTGTTTTGCCATTTCAAGCAAGCTTTCTGCACTATCGATTTTAGGCTTGCAGGGATTTGCGAAAAT
>JBAYAV010000220.1:0-5454 GCA_041669565.1 Lentisphaeria bacterium | reverse complement strand
TCGCTGTTTGGTAAAATTTAGTTTCGATGAAAACAAAGCCCCCACTTGCTGAATGAATTTAGCAGTGGGGGCTTTTTCTAGGTGCACTTGGTATAAAGCAGTGGATTTCTTTTGATTTTTTATCCGTTCTTAGAGCCGTGTCCTGTTAAAGTAGCTCGTCCTTTTGTGTTTTCGTATTATTCATATCGCTGATTTTTGGGATAGAAGGAACCGCGCCCATTGTTTGAATACAGATAGAGGATGCTTGTGTGGCTTTTTCTAAGGCCTGCTGAATGGACCCCCCACGCGATAATTCCGAAACAAAATACCCGATAAAAGTATCTCCGGCGGCTGTTGTGTCGACAATCTTTTTTACTTTTACCGCTTCTACATGATAAATCTGATTGCTGTTGGCGGCAAAATATTTGGCGCCTTGAGAGCCGAGCGTAAGTAAAATATTCTGTTTGGGAAATTGGACTTTTAATTCAGAGAGGTCTTTGCCCCCTAATAATGTTTTTGCCTCGGTTTCATTGACAATGAGTGTGTCAATTTTATCTATGGGGTAGGAGAGGACTTTTTCGTTCATCGGTGCTGGATTTAGAAAGATCCTCATACCTTTGTTGAAAGCGGCATCAATAATTTCTGCCATCATGGAAATTTCATTTTGAACGACTAGAAAATCGCCATCGCTAAAGTCCTTGAAGGTGTCATCGATCCTATTTTGGGTAATTGCCTGATTTGCTCCGCCAAACAGAATAATGCAGTTTTCACCAGAATCGTTGATCTGGATAATGGCATGCCCTGTTGGAGTTGTGGGGTCTTCAATGAGATATTTCGTGTCGATGTTATTTTTTTTGAGGATTTCTTTTAAAAAGGCCCCATCGCGGCCAATTTTTCCGGCATGGAATATATTTGCGCCACTTCGAGCCAGAGCAATGGACTGGTTCAGCCCTTTGCCGCCGGCAAATTTTTCCATTTTGGTGGATGAAATTGTTTCGCCTGGCTGGACGAAATTTTTTACTTGGTAATCATAATCAATGTTTAATGAGCCAAAATTTAAGATTTTCATGAATGCGGTTTCCTGGTAATGAAAAGAAGGTAAAAAATAATTCCTATAAAATATACGCCGTCTTGAAAAAAATGTCCTTTTTTATTTGTAAATAAGTGGGCTGTTCTTATATTGTTTCAGATGTTATATGATTATTCCATATTTGTGAAAAGAGGATCTTTTCTCCTCGATTTAACAGGAGTTTTTCAAAACACCTTCTTTTAAAGTTTGGACTCCCGTAATCTGGATTAAAGCTTATCGTCCTCGTAAAAATTTAGATATCTTATTGAAATGATTTATCCTATTCAGAAGAAAATTTGAGTTTCTTTTACTGTGGTGATAAATAAGAGATGTGGATATTGTATGGAATTCATTGACGGAAAGACAAATAGAAAAACGGCTGTCCTTGAGAATGTTTGCTGCAGGAGTGGGCGTTCCTTATTTACGGTAAGAAAAGTTCTGAAATTCTGATATAAAAGAGAGGCATCATGGTATTTTATGAGAGATAGTTATTTTTATTTGAAAAGCGTCTCAGCTCAATTTTCCATGATTGCCGAAGAAAAGCCGCGGGCTGTTGCTATTGTGGATGGTGATGGTCATGCAATCGATTATGGTACTTTGAATTCTCGAGCTAAACTTTTGGCGGCATCTCTGCAGCAGCGTGGCGTTGAAATAGAGGATTCGATCGGCTTATTGCTGGATCGCTCCATTGAACTCTATATTGGAATGCTTGCTATCCATAAATGCGGCGCTTGCTATGTACCACTGGATCCCACATGGCCGGGAAAACGGCATGAATTTATTGTTGCAGATACCAAGTGCAAAATTATTCTTACCACTTCAAAACAGCCTATTCCTCCCTTCCTGAAGGACAAAACGATACTGCTGGATCAGTTTGATTGGACATCGGCTCTTCCGTCAAAAACAGTGTTTCCTGAGCTGGATTTAGACAGCATTGCGTATATCCTTTATACTTCCGGGTCAACGGGGACGCCCAAGGGAGTCGAAGTGCAGCATGACGGATTGGCAAATTTTGTTTTGTGGCAGAATACTATTTTTCCGCATACTGGGGAGTATCGAATGACGCAGGCTGCGCGTCCTAGCTTTGATGCGTCTTGTTCTGAAATATGGCCGGCGTTTTGTTGTGGCGCAACGCTGTATATCATTCCAGAGAGTCTGTTGCTTCATATTTCTGAATTAGCTTACTGGCTGTTTGATAAAAAAATTGATGAGTGTTTTTTGCCGACGCCGTTGGCAGAATTACTGATGGAAAATGGCATGCCGCCGCATTCGTCTCTTAAACTGCTGCGTACAGGCGGGGAGCGTCTGATGGGCAAGCCGCCGAAAGGTTTTCCGGCGCCAATTTTAAATGAGTATGGCCCCACCGAATGCAGCATTGTCAGCACGTATTCTATTTATTATCCTGGAGACTCACGGGAGCCGTTGCCGGATATTGGTGTTGCAATTCAAGACATGGCGGTTCATATTTTGGATGAAGATCTCCAGCCGTTGCCCGTTGGCAAGCCTGGCGAAATATGCATCAGCGGGATCGGTTTGGCGCGGGGATATCATAATCGCCCCGATTTGGATGCGGTTGCTTTTGTGAAAAATCCGAAAAATCCTTCGGAGCGCCTTTATCGTACGGGCGATATTGGTATTCAAACTTATGAGGATCGTTTTGATTTTGTTGACCGAAAAGATTTTCAGGTAAAACTCCGCGGACAGCGTATTGAATTGGGGGAGATTGAAAAAGTTATTTTGTCGCATCCTGATGTAAAAAAGTCCATCGCTTTGATGCGGGAATCGAAGTCCGGTGGAAAATATATTGCGGTTTATATAACTGTAAAAGACAACAGGACCGATATCAAAGAAGAACTCCTAAAATTATCGCAGGAGTCCTTGCCGGAATATATGATCCCATCTACGATAAGTGTTCTAGAGTCTTTTCCGCTGACGGAGCGAGGCAAAGTAGACCGTGATGCTTTTCCGGAGCCCGATCAGGATGAGACGAAGTGGGAGGCCCCAAAGGGCAACGTTGAAAAAAAATTAAGCATTCTATGGCAGAAGCAGTTAAATAGTTCTCCGCCGGGTCGGGAGGATCATTTTTTCCGCCTGGGTGGGGATTCGCTAAGTGCGGCGATACTTTCGGTAAGGATTGGCGAAGAATTTAATTTTGATTCGTGCGCGGAACTCCTTTTTGAGTATCCTAAACTAATGGACTTGGCCGCTTTTGTAGAAAAAAAAGCGGGCACGGGGACGAAAATCGGCTTATCACGCGAAAAAGAGGATGCCGCACGCATGCTGTTTCCGGCGACTTCTTATCAGGTTGCGCAATGGAAACTTCAAACGTATTCGGATGCTGGAAATTTAAATAATATTGTGATGATGATTCATATAAGGGGCAACGTGGACCTTATCCGGTTTCAGCAGGTTTTAACAAGGATCGTGCAAAATAATGCGGCATTCCGTTCCGGTTTTTCATGGAATGGTAAACACCTGATGCAGCGCGTAATGCCGGAACTATCCGTGGAGATGCCGTTTCATAACTGGGTGGCTAAAAGCTCAACGCTGCAGCAACAATTGCTGAAACAAGAACTTGGGGTGCAGCAGAATCGCTGTTTTAATTTGGATTCCCCGCCGTTGTTCTATGCGAAATTGATCCAAATAGAAGATCAGCGCTATGAATTTATTTTTACGGTCTGCCATCTTATTTTCGATGGCTGGAGTGGCGCGCTATTTCTGACGGAATTGCGTGACAATTACGACCGCCTCGCATCCCATTTGCCATTGCTGGACAAAGCCCAGGAACTGCCGGATTATCCGGATTTCGCTATTCAACATCAGAAGATGCTCCATTCCGGATTCTTTACTGAGGGGCTGGCAGCATGGGAAAAAATGCTTGAATCTTTTACACCAATGCCAAAATTGCCCTTTGAACACGCCGACTCCGAAATAAATTATAATGCCGCAGGACGGTATCAGATGACCATCCCAGAGGGACTCTGTTCCAGATTGCGGGCTTTCGCGGAAAATTCCGGCAGTACTCTTTTTACACTTTTGCAGGCGGTCCTTCAAATCCAATTGCACAAATATACCGGCGCTGTCGATATTGTTACTGGAACGGCAGTTGCCAATCGACGAATCCGAAATTCTGAAAATATGATAGGCATGTTTATCAATTCTCTGCCGGTGCGTCACCATTGTAATCCGGAAAAAAGTTTTAATTCTTTTTTTGAGTCCTTTCATTATACGATAATGCAGTGTAAAAAGTATTCCGATGTCCCTTTGGATTTAATTGTGGATCATTTAAATATTTCCAGTAAAAAGACGCCTTTGTTTACGGTGTCGCTGCTGCTGCAAAATTTGCCGTGGCCGGAAAATGATTCGGCAAAATTGGAAATGGGCTATGATGAATATGGCAGCGGTATTGCTAAAACGGATATCACATTGGTGATGGAAGAACGCGGAAAAACACTGGACTGCCATGTGGAATTTCGCGAAGCACTGTTTTCACAGAATGTTATCGAGGAGTTCTGTGCCGGCTTTTTGACACTCGCCACGACTCTTTTGGATGCGCCGGAAATTCCGATAACCACGTTGAGTTGCCCGTCACCGATGGGGACGCGTCCTGGGGCCTATGTCCTTGGTGATACTGGGGTCGTGCCTGCCTGCGGTGATGTGTTGCTAAAATCCGGGTTTTATATCCATGGCGTTCTTTCCAGCGATCCGATTGTTCTTGACTGGGCAAAAAAAGAGCGCATACCATGTGAATCACTAACGGGAAAGACGCTGCAGGCGGTCTTGACGCGCATTCCATTTGACTATTTATTCAGTATTATAAATGGCTGCATTTTGAAAGAAAATATTTTAAAACTGCCGCGGAAAATGGCGATTAATTATCATGATTCGCCTCTGCCGCGTTACGCTGGATTGAATGCGTGTAGCTGGGCTGTTGTGAATGGTGAGAAAACCCACGGAATTACCTGGCATAGAATGAATGAAAAAATTGATGCCGGTGAAATTTTGAAGCAGCGTATTTTTCCCGTTCCGGTGAATGCGACCGCAACGCAGCTCAGTTTGAAATGCAGCGAAGAATGCGTGGCGGCTTTTTCCGAACTTGCAGAGGAATTGTTCAATGGAACACAGACGCTAACGGTGCCAGACCGGTCTCAGTATACTTGCTTTCCTTCTTCACGTCGCCCCTTTGCCGGCGGAATGATGGATTGGCGTAAGACGTCTGAAGAATTATGCGCACTGGTGCGAGGGCTTGTTTTTGAGCTGTATGATAATGAATTAACATGCCCGAAATTTGTGTATCATGGCACGCTTATCATTGTTGGAGATGCACAGGTCGTGGATTCTAAAAAAAATCATGCCCCTGGAATAATAACAGAACGAGGGGACCAGACGATCACGGTTTCTTCGGG
>JBAYAV010000219.1:0-5502 GCA_041669565.1 Lentisphaeria bacterium | reverse complement strand
ATAAAGAGTATATACATTTGTAATTGTAGAAAGAGGCTGTTCAAAAATTATTTTCGATTTTATGTTCTTCGTGTTTTTTAAGTGTTGTATTTAATTCTGTAATATTTTTGTTACTGTGTGTTTAGAGGAATAAAATTTTGAATTTTATGGGAAAATTTTTTTCTATTTTGCGTATTCGTTTGTTTTTTATTATGCTGTGGAAAGGATCCATAAAGGTTGAAAGTATGTTTGTTGTTTATTGTATTCATTTCTTTTGTTAATTTATAAACAAGGTTATGTGGCATAAAGCATGGAATGTAGTGTTTGAAAAATGAGTGGTTTTGTGGGCTATTTCAGTAGAAATTATTTATGAGGTGAAATTATGACAGGGAAAAAATTACTTATTACATCCATAGAAAAAGAGCAAAGGACAAAATTAAATGATTGTTATTTGTTGCTTGAGAAGATTATGCCTCCGTATTTTTTCAAAAATTTTAATGAGCGGGATTTGTCGGATGTTTTTTCTTTGATGGTCGACATCCAGGAAAAAAAAGGAATCCAGATGATCGAGCGTTCCGATTCTATTCTTTTGGTTTATCTTAAGAGTGAAGAGAGTAATCCGTTAATAACTGCTAGGATGATGGCGGGGTGTCGTATTTTACGGGTTCTTATTCATGAGTCCAAGCCCATCCCTGAATTTAACAAAGTTCTAGTCATTGAGCAAATTATAAAATATTGCGCGAATAAGAAGCCTGTTGCGGCAATTTTCAGTTTAGAGAGTCTGCAAAAAGGATATCGGGAATTATTTGGAGAAGTGCCGGAAGGTTTTACAGATTTATACCATCGGTTGAATTGGGGAGAACTAGAGGATCTTGATCTTTCTCGTATTATTCAGCGGTTGCATTTGATTTTTAATCTACAGAATGAGGAGTATTCGCTCTGTTTGTTTGAAAAACTTGCGGGCATGGAATATCGGCTGAGCGTTGTTTGTCCTACAATTGCGCGGCAGGAAGGCTATTATGCCCAAATTTTAGAGACGCTAAAGAGAAACCACTTCAGTTGTGATCGTGCTTATTTACGGGACTTTACGAAAGCGGGGCGGCCGGATGATTTTACAAAAAAAGAAATACGGTTTAATACTTTTTATATCACCTATGATTTAGACAGCAAAGATATTGAGAAGAAGCTCGATGAATTAAAGTGGGAATTGAATGAGCTTTGCTGGAGTCCTGTTCGGGATGTCTTTGAACAGGAATTAGTGGTAAAACATGGCTTTTCGAATCGGACGGTAAATTTATTGCGGGCGAGTGCTGAGTTTATTCATACGCAGTTGTCTTTTTTTGATCGGAATGCTTTTACGCTTCCTGATATTTACCGTTTTATGGCAACGCATCCGCCCATATTAGCGAATATCGCGTTGTATTTTGAACATCGCTTTTCGCCGGCGCTTCGGAAACATCCGGTTCGCCTTGATGTTTTGAAAACCCTGGAACACTCGATCGACGAAATCGATAGTGGTATGCAGGAAAAAGATGAGCGCATGAAAGTTATCTTTCGTGCCGTCCTCAATTTTGTTTATAATATTCGTAAGTCGAATTATTACTGTGCGCACAAATCGGCTTTGGCCTTTCGTCTGGATCCTGGTTTTATGAAGTTTTATGAAGGATTATCTAAGAGCTACGCGCTGGCATTTCCGCCAGAACGGCCGTATGGTGTATTCTTTTTCTATCGACGTAATGCCGTGGGGTTTCACGTTCGTTTTTCAGATATTGCGCGTGGGGGCTGGCGGACGGTTCTTCCAAGAAGTTCCAGTAATGTTTTGGAAAGCAATGATTCGTATAATCAGGCGCATTGTGAGCTCTTTCGAGAATGTTTTGTTTTGGCGAATACGCAGCATAAGAAGAATAAAGATATCTATGAAGGCGGTTCCAAATTGGTTACGCTGCTGAAAACAACAGCAATTGATTTTAAGCCGGAATTGTGGAGCGCGCAGCGGGCTATTTTTGATGCCTTCTTGTCGTTGATTCACTATGATCAGCAAAATAAGCTCTGTGATAAATCGATTGTGGATCTTTTAAAGAAGAAAGAAATTATTGAAATCGGGCCGGATGAAAACATGTTCGATGAAATGATTGCCTGGATGGGTGCTCGTGCGGCGGAGAAGGGCTATACGCTGGGAGCTGGTATTATCTCTGGCAAACCGGAGAACGGAATGAATCATAAGCATTATGGTGTCACGAGTTTTGGCGTGCATCAGTATTTGCTTCGCATGCTGAAGTATTTGAAAATTGATCCGGAAAAGGACGATTTCAGTATTAAAATCTCGGGCGGGCCATTTGGGGATGTGGCGGGAAACGAAATGAAAATCCTGAATGCTAAAAATGCCTCCGGCGAATTTTTGATGCCGAAATTGCGTATTGTTGCAATTACCGATGGGCCTGCTGCTGTTTATGATCCTGCTGGCCTCGATCGTGAAGAATTATCGAGGCTGATTCATCAAAAAAATCTGGATGAATTTGATTATAAAAAGCTGAAAGGCGATGGGGCCTCGATGATATTTTCAAAGGCTATCGTTGAAAATAACGATGAATTCCATCGCGCTTATGTGGTGGAAAAGGGAACACTGCAGGAGAAAAAACTAAGCGGCGATGAGTTTATGCGGCTCTTTCAGACGAATATTTGCCATTATGCCGATGTCTTTATGCCGTGTGGCGGTCGTCCTCAGACATTGAATAGAAGTAATTATAAGAATTATCTGCCTGGTGGTAAGTTATCGAGCCGCGCAATCGTGGAGGGCGCCAATTCCTTTATTGCGCCTGAAGTGCGAATCGAACTGCAAAAATTAGGATTGCCGATTATTAAGGACGCCTCGGCTAATAAATGCGGCGTCATTACATCGTCATACGAAATCTTGAGCGGATTGATGCTGAGCGTGGATGAATTTAAAAGCGTGAAAGAAGAGCTGGTCGCCGAAGTGATGAGTAAGCTGAAAGAACATGCAAATCGCGAGGCCGAATGGCTCTTGTCGGAGTATCAACGGACGGGCACATTCCTGACTGTTTTGACGGACTCCTTGAGCGATAAAATTAATTGTAAAAATGAAAAAATTAAAGCGTATCTTGATAAAAAGCCCGAACTTATTACGGATGCGTTGATTTTAGAACATTTGCCGGCAATTTTCAAAAGGTTATTTCCAGAGAGAGTAAAGCGAATTCCGCCGGAATATCGGCGCGCTATCGCAGGTGTTGAGCTGGCAATAAGAATCTGCTATAAACCGAGCGACCCAATCGAAAAAGAAATTGAGGAGGCACGGACACTAAAATAAAACGGAAAAAAAACAAAAGAAGCGTCTCTTTCCCTTTTTTATGACAAAAAGTGAAAAAAGACGCTTTTTTTTTGCTTTGGCATAAAATATCGCGGACTGTAAAATACACCAGGCTGTGCATTAGATAATTCGTAATTGTGGGCTAAATTTTAAAGGGAACACAGTTTATTTTTTTTGTTAAACGTCTGGAATAAAATATAGGATCTTTTCATGAAGAAGCATTTTCGACTTGCCGCATTGCAGTGTAATTTTCAAACGAGAGAAAAAACACTCGAAATGCCCGATATTTGGCATAAAATGGGCTTCAATATGGAACAACTGTTACATACACACGCCGATCTTTACAGTGCTATTTATGATCCAAATCAGCATCAAAAACTAATGCGGGAATATCTCAAACGCTCTAGGGATCATCATCTTTCCACGATTATTTATATGAATTGTCATATTTTGGGACCGGCATTAAAAGAACATTTTGAGGACTGGAGCATTAAGAATGAAAAGGGTGAAAAACCGCTTCTTTATGGCACTTATCCGGCCTGTTGTTTGAATTCCGGCTGGCGGGAATATTTTTATAAATGCATTGAATCGCTTGCAGAATTTGATATTGAAGGAATTTTTTTCGATGGTCCGCAGTATAATGAGTGCTGGTGCCCTGTTTGTCAGGCTCGTTTTGAGAAGGAAACTGGACACAAAATGGCTGATGCGTGTTCCAAAGAACGCCATCGCTATATGATGGAGAGTGTGCTTGCATTTAAGCAGGAGCTGTATCAAAAAGTAAAATCGGTGAATGCTAATTGGATGATGTATTTTAATGAGGGCTTGTTTTCGGGCAGTCGTAATGCGGTCGACATGAAGCGGCATTTACAATGTGATGATCTTATTGGTACCGAGGGCGGATTTTTCTTTTATATGGAGCCAAAAACGCAGTCTTACTGGCGCTGTGCGGTCTATGCTAAAATGGCCGAGGCGGTTTCAGACGGGAAGCCTACGGTAATCTTTTTTGCTGGCGATCATAAGCCGTGGGGGTGGTATATGCATACGCCTTCTGAAACAAAACTCTGTTATACTTCTGCTATTGGAAATGGCGCAAGCGTCTGGTATGGAATACACTGTAATCCTGAAAATCGAAATACCGAAACGGGGAAAACCGCCGCGAAAATGGTCCAGTTCGATAAAAAGTATGATGACTGCTATCAGAATACGCAAAGTCTAGCCGAGGCGGCGGTGTTTTATAGTTTCGATACGGCTTCGCAGTACCGGAAAAGCGGGGAAGCAAGTGATCTTTATTCGGATGCTGGCCGGGAAAGCAATGCTCCTGGTGATTATGCAAAATCTATAAATGGAGCATTCGCAATGCTGGAGCATCTGAATATTCCTTACGATATCGCAACGGATCTTGATCCGGATAGGATACTGCGCTATAAAATTCTTTTGGTTCCATGCGCGGCAATGCTGAATTTGGATGTTCTAAAAAAAATGAAACGCTTTGTTGAAAATGGCGGTCTCTTAATTGCGGATGGCGAATTTGGATTTTATGATGAAAAGGGTGCTCGAAGAACAGATGGCGCGGCCGATGAACTGACCGGTGGAAAAGTCGCAGGAGGGCTGCTGAATCTTCAAAAGTTTAATTATATCGGCGTGGAATCGGAATCTTTGCAATTCGAAAATGCATTCGGATATCTTCCGGCTCCGGGATGGGCATACCCGTTGCGTCCGACGTCCAAAGAGGGCTGTGTTAAGGTTCGTTGTGTTGAGCCGATGAAGGGATGCTATGAGAGAAAACCCGGCAAACCGACGATCCCTATTGGCACAATGCGGCATTTTGGGAAGGGAAGCTTTTTGTATATCGCCGCGGGATTCTTTGAATTCTATGACGGTTTTGAAATTGGCGGTTATCGCAACTGGATGAAATCGGTTATTCAGAATGAGGCGATATTATCCTACTCATTGGAAAATGCAATGCCCGGAATTTCAATGACAGTGCGAAAAACAAAAGACGATAATGTCATAATTCATCTGACTAATTATATTGCCGCTATACGCCCCATTTCAAATGTTGCGACGATTTCGGATCTGGTCCTGCATGCCCCCGAAATTTGGACGTGCGCAACGGACTTGCAGACTGGACAAAAATGGACGTTGTTTTCTGCCGGTGTTTTTGATTTGCTACCGCTGAAAGAATTCTGCGTTATTCT
>JBAYAV010000218.1:0-5504 GCA_041669565.1 Lentisphaeria bacterium | reverse complement strand
TTTTCCGATTCCGGCATTCAAGATGGAATATAGTCTTTTGCCTCCGGTTTTGTACATAAAATTGAAATAATATGTTTCGTCTTTTGTCAGTTCGAAAGTACGGTATCCGTTCTTAACGATGTTAAACAGTCCGATCTGCAGACCATTTTCAATAGAATCTGCCATATTAACAATTCCGACCTGTAATCCGTTCAGAGTCTTTGTTTTATTAAAAATAGAACTGATTTGTACACCAGTAACATTTTGGGTTGTATAGCTCATAACTCCTGAGAGTTGTACTCCTTTCACGCTTGAAGCAATTTCATAAACGCCGGAGAGTTGGCATCCATTTATTTCGTTGGTTTGAATATTGGCAACGCCTGCTATTTGCAATCCTGTTACTCTACCTGAATTAGTGTTCAAAACGCCGCTGATTTGTGCTCCATTAATCGTTCCTTTGTTGTTATTAAAAACACCGGAAATCTGCAGACCTTCTATATCATTCAGGCTAATGTTCCCAATCCCGGAGATTTGTGATCCGCTGATTTTGTTGAAGTTATAGTTGAAGATACCGGAAAGTTGCAAGCCATTGACTTGTCCGTTTACGATGTTAGCAATACCTGCGACTTGTCCACCTTTGATATTGCCACCTGTGATGTTGGCAAGACTTCCAATTTCAAAACCGGATACTCCTTTGGAATAACCTGCCAGTATATTTAACGAAAAACAATTGACATTTAAGCCCTTGGTTAACTGTTGCGAGCCCATGCCAGGCAAGAAAGAAACCTGAATGGGTATCAGATGGTTTGTCTTGATTTGCCGGTTAAGGTATAGTGCCGATTGTGGAACTAAATTTTTGACTAGGGATATTTTTTCAAATTGTGCCTGGGTGGACGAAATATCTATTCTTCCAGCTTCTAATGGCGATATGATTGCATTATTATCTATAGTTTCACGATATAATTCAATGATCTTCTCTCCATCCATGGTTTTAGCAATTAAAAGAGTGTCTTTATAATTAGGACAACTTACATGAATGTATTGTGATGGCTCTTTCAATTTGAGACGAAATGTACCATCATTGTTTGTAATTACCGCTTTGTTTTCTTTAACAGCATAAACAATCGCCGAATCTAGGGGCAAGCCATTGGAATTTTTTATAACCCCAATGACGATAAAGTCTTCGGATGCTGTATTTATCCCCTTCAGGTGTAAAATAACGTGGTTCCCAATTGTTGTGTAGGCAAAACGATTTGATAGAATTTCATCCAATGCCTGTTTTAGTGCTATATTCTTTTTGTTGATCGAGATTCTGTCATTCGATGGAATTTGCCTGGGATTGTAGGCAAAAAAGAAATCATTGTCTTGCTCAATGATGTGCAAGGTTTGCGGGATGAACAAGTTTTGCACATTGATGGATATTTTGCAACGCAAATCGACTTGTGAAAAAGCGTTTTGTGTTGCAAGAATCAAAATCAATAAGAAATATCTGATTTTATTGTTCATCGTTTCCATTTGTTATGTAATATGTGTTTCCCTTTTTCGTGTAATCGAGGTTCAGTGTTTGCGTGATGACGGTTAATATTTCGTTCAGTGAATTATTTTTAAATGAAGAAGAAAAACGGAGTTTTTTGTCCACCGCATTGTCAATTCTAATGTTTACTGCATAACATTTCTCCAGTTCGGTAAATATAGCAGATAATTCCATGTTTCTAAAGGTGATTGTTTTGTTTATGGTGTAAAATGCAGATGCTTCCTGCGTTTGCTTGATAATAGTGTCGTTTTTTACCAAAATAAGGGCTGTTTCTCCATCGGTTATTATCATCGACAGAGTGTCTTTTGAAGCACGGGGTAAAAATACCTTGACTTTTCCTGATAAAACATCGACCATTACATTGTTGTTTTTCATTACATTAACCGAAAACTTTGTCCCTAAAACCTCTACTCCGCCACGATTAGTTTCAACAACAAATCGTTGTTTCTCATCCCTCTTAACGCTGAAAAATGCTTTTCCTGAAAGTTTTGCTAAACGAATATGCTTTTGAACATCAAATGCATATTCGATTTTTGAGCGTTCCGAAAGCAAAACGGCCGAACCATCCGGCAAAGTGGAATTTAACGTATTGTCTGTGCTTGTAACAGCAAACAGTGGAGGTGTTGGTGTCTTTTCAGAATTGAAAAATTGAACAACGACAATAATAAGTGCAATAGCGGCTGCTGCAACAGCTACTTTATAGTAGCGAGATTTGAGACGATGCTTTTTTGAGAAAATGTGATTATTGACTTTTTCCCAAGCCTTGTTGGTATCCACAGATTTGTGAACGGTTGACGCAGACCACAGCTTCTCAAATCGAATAAATTCTTCCAAATTTTCATCAGAAGCTTCTATCCAATCCATCAACTCGCCTATTTCGGTCGCATTGGCTTCGCCCGAAAGGTATTTTGCAATGGCATTTTTATCAATATGTGGACCTTTTTCGTTCATTTATAATTTATATCTGTTCAAATTTCATTTTGTCTATTTTATTCCAACGCTGATTACAATAATTATAGCCGGTAAATAATCGGACAACTCGGTACGTAAGGTTGATAAAGCTTTCCCCATTTGATTTTCAACTGTTTTTATTGAAATGTTTAATTCATCGGCAATTTCTTTGTATTTAAGTCCTTCTTCGCGACTCATCAAAAAGATTTTTTTACGTTCAGGAGGCAATTTATTTAATGCTTGAGCAATCATTCTTTGCAATTCACTCGTTTCTGCCGGATTGCCGATGTTTTGTTCAGTATCAGACATTTCCTCTTGATTGAATATTTTGAAATCTTCTTTTATTTTGATATTTTTTATCTGATTCAGCACTTTGTTTCGTGCTGCACGATACAGATACGCCCTTATCGAAATATCATCAGAAATTTCATTCCGTTTTTCCCAAAAATTAACGAAAAGCTCTTGAACGATTTCTTCACTAGTGTCGTAGTCCTTGACCATGCCATAAACAAAGCTACAAAGGGGTTCGTAATGTTGCTTAAACAGCATTTCGAATCCCTCCTTTGTCTGCCAAGTATTTGCAAGAGTTTCTATCAAGTCGGATTTTTAATTTCAGCAAAAATATAATATATTTTTTATTTTAGCCTCCTTTTAAAGAGATAATATGACTCCGACATTAAAACCAATCCATCCTGCAACTTTGCATTTTTCTCCTGTATGTTCAAATAGCGTATGCGGCATTTTGATAATATCAGCAAATTTTCCGTTTTCTTTTTGATTGGATACAAACGTTTTTAAACTTGGACCGGCTTTTATGGCTAAATGCTTTGTTGCTTGATAGTGATAATTCAGATTGAACTGGTTTAACAGATTCAAATTATCGTCTCCCCATTTCCAATCGTAGTGTATATCATCACAAATCAGTTCCATATTCAATTTGTGGTTGCCTTTTATCGGGAGAATCGAGCCTAAACCGAATCCGGTACTAAACACCGACTTTTGGTTGTGTTCGCCAATACCGACTCTGAATATGGATTGAAATTTTTCTTTCCCCATTTTATAGGACAAGCTTGTCTGAAACAGTTCATTGGTCGATACTTCGAAGGCATAATATCCATTTTTGACCACATTGATAATACCAATCGGTAGAACATCATCATCGTCGCTGCAAATATTTACTACACCGAATTGAAGACCTTTCCCTTTTTTAGTATAATTTACTACGCCTATTTGACTGCCGGATAAGTCATTTTTAACAAAATTAATAGTGGATAACTGCAGTCCTTCGTGCGAGCCGGAAATATTTGCCACGCCAGAAATTATTGTACCTTTTGATTGATCTTTTGTTAAATTTGCTACTCCAGAAATAATAACGCCTTTATTGTTACCTGATGTTATATTGCAAACTCCCGAAATTTGACATCCATTGACATCCCCTTTATTGATGTTTGCCACTGACCCTAACTCAAATCCATTCACTCCTCCATTCACTCCTCCGATAATATTGAATGAAAAATTGTTCGTATAATCTACAGACTTGGTTCCGGCTGTCCCGACCGGATAAATAAACGATACTTGTGCTCCTCTTTTTTCTTGTGCGTTTGTGTTCATTCCTGCCAGCACAGCAAGGAACAAGATGCTTAAAATTCTCATTGTTTTCATTTCTGTTATTTTAAAATATACTATAATTATGACTATTACTTTTCTTCCATTGTTTGTGTTTGAGAAAAAAGTTTATTTTTCATTTTATGATGATTGATTCTTTATGGCTAAAACAACTATGTCGGATTTCACCCCTATCGTGGATTTTTTTTTTTGAAGTAGGTACTTATTTAAGGTAGATAAATAATTTATTACTAAGCAAATAAAGAATACAAATATGAAGAAAATAGATCAAAGGTTTTTTACATTGTTTATTACGTCAGTACCACTAAAGGCGGGATATCTAATGCGGAACTAAGTTGAAAATCAGGTTTACGTCAAAATTAATTCACTGTCTTATGAGAAATTTTTTACTTTAATACGTAATATGACCGCATTGTCATTTTCTTTCAATGTAGTGCAGATCTTTACCAGTTCCGGATACTTCTTTCGGGATTCTTTTCGACCGGTTTCAGACAGATATGACATATAATGTTTGTAACCATTTATTAGATATTTGGGACCCCAAGGCCATAGAATATCATTACCATTCATGCTATGAGGAAGATTTTCTTCAGAGACTGTGATTACATTTCCTTTCAAAAACATGTCATCTATTATTTTCTGCGCAGTCAATGCGCTTATTCATTTTTGAATATAACGTAAAGAATCCCTGAAAGACTTTATTGTAGGAACCAATATAAACGTATTTATCAGTGTATGTCCATATACACAAATTCAAATTCCAAATAGTCTTTTTTACTTTCAGATAGAAAAATGCGGTCGAATCGTAATTGATAATTTTACGATATGAAGAAGCCATTATATTTCTATTTTCTGCTATGGAAAAATATTTCAATTCCGGATATTCGCCCGGACCATTTCTTATTCTGTTAAGTCCTCACAAATATTTCCCCGTTTTATTAAAGATAGACAATTTTCCATGTAACATACCTTGTATTGACCGGATGTGATAATTATCTTATATCAAGGTTGATACAAATATGTAGTAAATATTAATCCATATTCGGAATTGTATATTATTTTTTCTTCACAATCAAGACGATCATAAAAATGAGATGTACAATGGTGGCAAGAAATGAGCAAACCATTGTTGACTGGTTTAGGGTAACAACAGTTTACACTATTCCAAAATGGAAGGAATCCTTATCGAAATGAAAAGGTATTTATATTTTTTGCTGGCATTTATTTTTTGTAGTTAACTGTATAATAAACATTTGTATCGTAGTCATCTCTTCTGGTATAGATTTGGCAAGAGATATAATATTGATTGAAACAATTAAAAAATAAATCGTATATGTACACAATCTTATTTGTAATTGGTGTAGTAATGTTTGGCTATTTGATGTATGTCCTTATCAAGCCGGAAAAATTTTGA
>JBAYAV010000217.1:0-5519 GCA_041669565.1 Lentisphaeria bacterium | reverse complement strand
GTTTTGACAATTTCAATTATTCCATGAATATGATTTGGTTCTTCTATAAATAAATATTGCCCCGCTTTTGTATTCATAGGATGTATTTTTTGCATCATGTACTTCCGAACGGTTTTTATTTTGTTGTCTATATTGTGTAGTACAACAAAACAAAAAGTTCAATCAAAACACCTATAATATTTTAAAAAAAGGTTTTTATTTTTGTCCTATAGGGAAAGTGGGAAGAATTCAGTTAAGCTACACATGAATTTAAATATGCAATCGTGCGTAAAGCTAAGCAAAGCGACCCGAAAGTCGCTTGGGAAGTTTGTGGTCATCTTAAAGCTGGCGAGATAATGGTGTTTGATAAAGCTTATGTGAACTTCAAGCATCTTCACCACCTTGATAAACGACAGGTGTTTTGGGTAATGCGAGCAAAAACCAATATGCAATATGAAGTTATGGGACTGCAAGTGTATAAAAGACGCAAATACAAGCTAAAGAGTTTGACTTACTTTTGAAAAGCTACATTCTGAAACAAAAAAGGAAACAAGCAAAAGACATGCTAGAAAACCGAAAATCCGTCAAACAAACAGCTTTTGAATTTGGTTTTTATGATGAATTCCATTTCTCTAAGAAATTCAAAAGCTATTATAGCAAACCACCGACCGAATTCAAGTCAACTTAAGAGATTGTTTTCAATTGAAAAATCCTCGCGTTCAAAATCTCGTTACAACTACACAATACTGCTTAACGGAATGACGCCGGCAGAGTAAGCATCTGATAAAGTATAGTTTGAGCAATGCGTTTGTGCCCGTTGACATTGGGATGAAGTCGATCATTCGCCGCATCATGAAAAAATAGTCCATGTGAATCGGTTATTGGAAAAAGTCCAGAAAGACAGTAAAGGTCAATAACAGGAACTGCCCAAATGCTACTGGTCTCTCTAATAACAGTGATATAGGAATCAAGATATAGTCCGATGTCGTTAGGGTACGATTCTTCTGGTTGAATGTTCGTTTCACTGAAACAAGCGAAGCCGCGATGAATTGGCGTAAGGAGAACAATTTGCTGTAGAGGGAAATGTTCTTTTAGATAAGCCATATTAAAGTTGATAAGTCCACGGAAAGTTGTCGGATCCATATCAGGGGAACGACGCATTTTCTTTTTTATTGTACCGTTATTGTTTACTTCTTCTTCTTTGAGAATCCACCATTTGCCGAGAGGGCGACTGCTGTTATAGTCGTTAGTTCCCATAAAAATAAAAATGGCATCAAGATTATTGCCGATTTCCGTTTCCAATTCATTTATTTGGGAAGGAATATGACTCCAATTATGACCATTTACCGCATAAACAAATGGAATGATCCCAAGTTGTTCTTCTAAAATCTGCCAATAGTTTTGGGATGTTCCTATATGGTTTTTGTCGGTAATGGAATCCCCTAGAAATGCAATTTTTTTACCAGACCATTGCGTGTGCAGCATAATTTTTATCCTTTAATTTAATTGTCCAGACAGCCACTATAAATTTTGCGTTTTTCTGTGGTTAAATTTTTCTCAGGCAAAATCTCCAAAAATGAGAAATAATGGATATTCAGTTAACGGCAAATTCTTAAAAAGGAAATTGTTATCCCCTGAATTTTTAATCATCGAATCCGGAATTTGATAAATAGTTCCCGAAAATGGGTCTACTAATCGAGCGGGTTGTGGCAATTGAGCGATCTCAAAAGAAATCGTGGCCTCATATTGTGTGGTTAATAACTCTGTTGGTTTCCAGTATGCCAGCAAAGCGGCGCCATTTTGGCGCTGGAAACCGTGCAAGGTCAAGTCAACGCAAGAATCCTCGTTGCGCAGTATTCGCTGAGATCCCATGGAATGAGGCAAGATCGGCAAATTTGACACGGTAAATTCGCCCTGAAAAATGGCGGCGACGACCTGCATAACATGGTATGATAATTTAGGGGTATAATTTTTGGCGATTCCCTTTTCATCAAATTCGGATTGTAATAACCCAAAATATCCGAAATCATTTCTTTTTTCCACGATGGCATTTTTGGGATCTAATGCTTCCGCCATATCTACGGCGGAAAAATAGGACGAAAATTTGACATCACAGCTGAAATCGTTGATCGTATGCCGCAGCATTTTATTTGCCTGCCGACGCGGCGTCCAGGCAGCACCGCTATGAGCACCGCAGCCGTCACTGCGAGATTGCGCACCCGTTTCGCCTTGAATAAATTCTAGCGTTGGATTATAACGCGCTGTTAATGATCGGATTGCGCGTACTCGGTATGAATTCATTCTTTCGTCAGTATTATAACCATGATAACTAATAGCGTTGATCACTTTTGCGGCGCCTGTGCATAAAAATTTATTATACCAGCTTAAATCCCAGCTGAAGCAAGAGCCTGCAATCATATAGGCATTAGGTTGGGCGGAGCGGACAGCCTCAACCGTATCCAAAACCATTTGGCCATATTCTTTGCCATCCGGCCCGCTTTTCCAGCTTAGGGAGCCATCGGGTTCATTCCATACTTCAAAATGTGAGATCCGCCCGCAGTAATGCTTCGCGACAGCATTAACATATCGTTTCCAGGCTTCGCGCTCATTTTGTGTTTTCACTGGTGCGCAGCCTGTCGCCATAAACACGTCTTTTGCGGCTGTGGTATAAAGATTATTCCCATAGCATAAGCATAACCACGGTCGCAATTTTCGTTCAAGCAGCTGATCCACGATTTCATCCAACCAGGCAAAATCATACTTCCCGAGTTCTTTTTCTGTTCGTGCCCATCCGGATTGAAGACGAATCCATTTAACCCCAAGCGCCGCCACTGGGTCGTAGGCATTTTCAGGATGGAAAAGCGCCCGATCAAGTTTTTCAAACCCAATTCCAAGCCTAGATTCTTTAATCTCACAGGCGTTTACACTTTGCACAGAACCAACAGTAGTTAAATTTTCAAATAGCATCTCTTTACCTTTTTTTATGTTATAACGATAATAATTTTTTATTTTGTTTCAATACCACGAACAGTTGCACAATTTTTAATTTCAAAATGCTCTGGTACGATGGATGTATTATTTTTGTATCGAATGTTTTCGGTGTAATTTGCCGCCAAAATATTGCCAGACGGTAATTCAAATTGGTTGTCAAGAATATTAACATTATGATGATAGTAGGGCTTTTTTTCTGTCGGCGTAAAAATAGGGCTGGACACAATCGCAAAGTTATCTGCGCCTGGGGCGGTAAAACGGCAATTACGGATTGTAATATCTTGCACAGGCCCAGATTCATACCAGTAATTGCTGTCGCCAGTTAAATTAATGGCAGTCGGACAATGATGAAAAACGCTGTCTTCGATTACAATTTTTGCCCCAGTAGATGGTAAAATGGCGCGGTACTTATTTCCTGTAATCAAATGCGATACATGTAATTCGGGCATTCGCATGTTTTCAAAAAGAATAGGCCCTTTTAAGTTATCCAGAGACTCTTTGATCTGAAATACTAAATTTCTAGTATCATCATTTAATACTTCCTGAATGGTAAAGTCGCCTAATGTTTCTTGGGTCTTGCCTTTAAAGGCCCGTAAAACATCGCCGGGTTGATAGATAGGAATGTGATAGCTTAAACTCGATCTCGTTGATTTGGCTTTCAATACATGCGAATCGATCACCGAATCAAAAACGATATAAATGCCATGAACATTAATCGTGTCATCAAAAATATTTTCTATTCTACAGTCGTCCACTGTAATGATGCCATCGCAATTGAAACAATGAATCGCATCAGCATTTGCACAAATGAGGCCTTTGGATTCTTTATCTAGGAAAGTCTGTAATTTGTGAATCATGATATTATGACAGCTATAGGCAATGATACCGCCACTGCCGATATGATGAATTCGGATATTATCAATGGTCAGATTTTGAACTCGAACGGCATCAAATGCCGGTTTTCGCCGATCTTCATGAGCCATGCTTAACACATTGCCGGCCTGCAATCCTTCCGGTACTGCGAATTTCATTTCTATTTCGCGGCCTTGTAGCGCTTTAAAATGAATTGGTGTTAGCGCTTTTGGTGGATTAAGACGTATGAAAGGATGATTGCCAGATGTATACAGCATAAACCCTACATTGCGGAGGGGTAATTTTTTTTCAGGATCAATCGGAATAATATGGCTGTTCATTAAGCTAGTATCTGATTCCCAGGTGTCTGATACCGCAACCAACGCGTCATCTCTAATCATAAATGGATAGGCATCCCCGACACGTAAACGAAGACGGTCTATATCGACATCAAGAATTTCCATCTCTGTATAAAAGTAGCGGTCATAATCAATCGAGAAGTTTTTGAAGGTGATATTGCGGCAATCCTTCATCATAAATGGCAAAATCCTGCCATGGAAAATAAGTTTTGTGCCACCTAAATCGAAGGTGATATTTTCGAGATGATCCAGCACAAATGCGGTATGCACTAAATGTTGATCCGCGGGAGAATAAATTTTGTTCGACCATGCGGCACCATCGGTTACTTGCGTATTTTCTAAATAGATATGGCACTCTTTTTTGTCATAGCGATAATCAGTATTGCTTTTAATTTCCATCCCTGGAACAAATTGGCACGTTGTTTTCATTTCGTCAGCTCTCTTTTTTTTGAAATTACCCTGCAAGCATTATTTTTATTTTTTTTCTCATCTTTATTAGTATATAACAAAAACAAAAGAAGAAAAGTTACGCTGTGCCATATTTTAGGATTATCGTGCCATTTTTACGTTTTGATTAAATCGCCAGTCTAAAAGAATGAGAAATAGTTCGCAAAGACCTTTTTTATTCTTTTTTTACTAATTTATTGAACCGTAAATATACTTCTTGTTTTTTTTATTTGCATTTTTTTCATAATTTTCTGTTATAACTACTTGAATATACATCCTATCATTAAAAGGATCATCACCATGGAAAAACTCGAATCGATTGAAACTCTCAACCTGGATTCCCCTAAACGCATAACAAGTATTATCTGATATTTTTGTTTTTTAGCTAGAAAAGGTATTTTTTCTGGACTTTTCATTGTGGGGTTTTATATATGCACACATAACAATAAAAGGAGACTCTAATGTCCGTTATTTTTCACAAAGACAAGCGTTCCGGTATCATTTATGCGTACGAGACGAAGGGCTATTGGGACAAGAGAAAAAACAGGCTCGTTCTCATAGAACGCTGATTGGAAGAGTTGATACTGATGGTTAGATTATCGCTACGGACGGGCGTTGCAGAAAAAATAAAGACGGTGTAAAATATACAAGAAAACGTGAATCTGTGCCAATTACGCAGACCGCTAGATGTTTTATGGCGCGGCATATCTGTTTGACGAAATAGGAAAGAAAACAGGTTTGACGGAAGACATCAAAGCCTGTTTTCCAGATATGTACAAGCTAATACTTTCTATCGCTTATTTTCTTCTCTTAGGGGCTGTAAAAAAATGAACTTGACAATTTGCCGAAAAAATCGTGATTTGATTTTGGGGCCGACAACGAGGAGCATAC
>JBAYAV010000216.1:0-5531 GCA_041669565.1 Lentisphaeria bacterium | reverse complement strand
CGGCGGGGAGAATGAGATCCGGATTTTTCCAGGAAAGAGTTCCGGAAATAAGTTCTGGTGGATTTGCATTGTTATAGAAATTACCACTGATGACTAACTGACGGAGGGGCTCGCCATAGGTTAATGCGGAGCTGGTTGTCGGATTAGAATTTGGATCGGAACCCGTGTTGTGTTCCAGTACAATGGGAGACTCTTCTGTTATTTTTGGCTTTGCCGGGGTAATGGTTAGAGTCGCTGGGTGATAATGAAAGGCGTAGCATTCATCCTGACCAGCGGATAGCTCGATTGAATAATCACCGGGCGTGGAATCTTTATCGGCGCTGCAAGTGACAACGGGCAGGATTTGCAGATCATCCCGGGTGTCCTCTTGTTGGAATCCGATCATGGTGTATTCAAAAGTTGGGTTGGAACTCTGATATTCTCTGGAGTAATTTTTTACAAATAAAGCGTCGAGCGTTTTTTTGTTTGTCAGGATTTCAAGTTCGCCGGAATAGTCTAAGAAATTCTCCGGCTGATCTGGAGTGAATATCCACGCGTATTTTTTTTCGCCGGGTTTCGGGTAGCAATTTTGTTGTTGCCAGTGTAGGGTGCCGTCAATGGCTTGCCGTGTTTCTTTTTGAACGACTTTGAAAGTTAAAAGGCTATCATTGAGAGGGCTGCCGTAATTTATGGTCAAGGCGGATGGAATATCAGGACTATCCAGAGTGGCTTTACGGATGGTGAATTCGGCGGGGATAAAGTCGAGCTTGTAAGGGGTAGGAAGGCAAAGATTTCCTTGTTGAATGGAATAAATTCCCGGGTTTTCTCCTGGCAATCGGTTCAGATTTCCAGAAAAGGTGTCGTTATTTATTAGTTCTCCTTTTGTGATAATATAGGTCAAGGGCGGATCATTTGATAAGTAGTCTTTGCTGTTGTTTACGGCTTGGATGGTGATTGCGCGTTTATGAATCGTTAAGAAGTTTTGCTGGAATGTAACATCATAATTTTTGTTTTTTTCCATGTTTTCTAGAGTAATAGTGTAGTCATCGGGGTCTTCACCGGGTGTTCTGCTTAAAGTCAGGCTCAAGGGGTCTTCTTGAGTCATCGAGCCGGTCGTAATTTCGTAGGTTAATTTTGGATCGGACTCGCCATATATTTTTTCTTGGGGCAATGCGGCTATTTCGATCTTGCGCGGAGCTACATAAATAGACGTTGTTCCGCGAATTTCTGAAAACGATGAGGCGTCACTAGGAATGAAAGTCCACGGATATTCCCAGTCTCCGGCGGGGGAAATGAAATCTGGAGTATCCCATATAAATTCACCGGATACATAAGAGTCATCGAGGGGATTTGTGGCATATGCCATAAGTAGGATATATTTCATGGGTGTGCCATAGGTACAGATTCCGGCAATTGCTTCATTGATAAGCGGTGCTACTTTTTGCACGGTCAATTTTCCGGGAACTAATTTCAGGGTATAATTCGGTGCGCTGCCGCCTTCGAGGTTAATGCAATAGCCTGCTTCCTTTGGGATGGAGTTTTTGGTGGCTTCTGTTGTGATTTTCGGTGGTGTGATGATTGCTGTGGAATCATTTCTGCAGAGACCGGAATAGCGGATTGTAAATTCTGGAAGTGGGGCGGTATAGAGTTTTTCTTTGTTTTCTGCTGTGCAGGTTAAGACCGCGGGTGTAATGGTTATTTCGGTTGTATTATCGCCGGTGCAGTAGCTGTTTTGAATCGTGGTAGTAACCAAGTAGGTTCCGCAGTTTGTAGGCGGAGTAGCGGATGCAGAATAGTCTGTTCCGTTGCTACCGATATAGGAGAAGAAAAGGTCTAAATCAGCTGGTACGGTCTTTATGTTTGGTTGTAATTTATTGCTTGTATATGTGTATTGAGTTTTGTTCCATGAGATTTGTGCTGTTCCGCCTTGACAGTCAAGGGTTCCCGGAAGAAATTTAATATCGTAATTTTTTTGAGCAGATTTTGGGGAGATGCAGAGGGATCCGATACCGAAAGAGTAGATTCCTGATTGTGTGGCTTTTCCGAGGAGTTGGGCTTGTCCTTCCAGCTTATCACCGGAGGCTAGATTTCCGCGGGTAATGCACCATTCCAATTCAGGAAAAGGACCGTTGGTCCACGTTTGTTCCGCGCCTTGCAAAACGAGTGTGCGGGATAGAACGTCGTATTGTTTTTGAGTGGAATTCTGATTCCAGTAAGATTCTTCTCCGCTTGTTTGCTGGATATTTGCCTGAAGCTGCATTTCGCCAGCAGTATTTCCCTCCACGAGGCCAAGATAATTTTCACTTTTTGGTTCGGATGTGCCTCCGTTTGGGTATTGGCCGGTGTTTTCCAGGGAACAGACAGCAGTTGTGTTATCGGTTGTCAGGGCATAGATTTCCGTATTGCTATTGTAGTAGAGCGGGTTGTCTAAATAGAAATCGATGGTAAGATTACCAGGGCAGTTGCTTTCATAAGCGCCGATATCGGGATGGCCGTAACGGCAGCTGTTTTGGTCACAGGCGTCGATTATGGATTCTTGTTCTTCGATGGCAATGGCGCGATTAATGAGATAAGATCCGGTGCTGAGGCTGTAGTTGTTTATTGTGGGGTTGGTGAGGCATGCGTAGTATTTTTCATAATTGTTGTTGTTTTTTTGGAGCTCGTCTGATTTGCTGTTTTCAGGATCCAGACAAATATTATCTTTTGAAATAAATTGAGTACAGGCATTTTGAGTAAGGGTGGCGTTGTTTGGAACTATTTGCGTATTTTCTGGGGTGTTTTTCCACAGAATAGAATTTTGCATCAATGCTGCACAGTCGGAAAAGCGAATGCCAGAGCCATAGCTTACGGATGTATTTTTTGCTAAAACGCAGTGGTCGATTATATTATTGCCGTCATTATAAATGCCGCCGCCGCCCAGGATTGCGGTGCCGTTATTCAGAAGGATGGAATAGAGGACTTTGGCGTTGTCACCGGTTATAAAAATGCCGCCGCCTTTGCTGTTCCAGCAGTCATTCAGGAGAGTGTTTTCTGAAATATAACAATGGTCGATTGTGACGGCACCATGGATATATAAACCAGCACCGATACGGGCGCTGTTGTGGATAATTTGGCAATTGCGAAGGATCGTGTTGTCGGTGAGGCGTGCGCCGCCGCCGTAGGAGTTGTTGTTTTGTCCGTCGGCTTTGCCGTTTTGCAGGGTCAGGCCATCGAGAGTAACGGGTATTGTGAAGATATTGGTATCGCCGATGACAACCGAACCCGGGTAGTCTGTTTGTCCAGACAGAATGGTGGCGCAGGAAAATTCCCAGCTTTCGATTAAGCCATTCTGGCTCAGGTCTTCCATTGGGCGTTCGTCCAGTGATGTTTCGGTTCCAGCGAAGCCGCCGTATAGGCTGACGCCGTTTTTTAAGATAAAGGAATATGCGCAGCCTGTGGAAGATTCAATTATTCGTGGGCTTTGGGGAGTATAGGTGCCTTGTGCAATCCAGATTTGATCGCCTGTATTGACGGAATTAATGGTTTGCTGTAGTGATTTTTTTGCCGTTTGCCAGCTAAGACCATCGTTTTCATCCAGTCCTTGAGGATGGATAAAATAGGTGGTGGCATGAAGATACCCGGAAAAAAAGATTGCCAAGAATAGAATCTTTTGCAGGAACTGGAGGACGGATTTGTGCTGATTTTTCATGCTTGTTTTTCCCAATGTTTAAGGTTTGAAAGTTAAACGATATTTGAAACAAGTGAAAAATAATACCAAAAGGACAATCTTTTTATTGGATGAAAAAAGACATAAAAAAGTCTATGCAATCATGCTTTTTTCATAAAAAATACATCCTTTGCAGCGCCTTTTTTGAGCGTTCGTAAGATTTTATGAAAAAAAGCATCTTCCCTCTATGGTAAAGTCATCTAAATTCCTAACGCGGGTATGAATCTTTATAATAGAGTTCGCGTGGCAATTAAATTAGCGCCGGTATTCCCGATATTTTTTTTAAGAATTTGCTCGATAAAAACGGGCTTTGCCGGATGGATTGTTCTGATTTCCTGTAGACATCGCTCGAGGTCTTTTTTTAAAATTGGGATATCCGTACGCACACTTAATGGGATGGTGCCGTCATGGAATAAAATAGAGCTGGTAAGAATGCGTTGTGGGGCAGTGCATTCTTGTCGGGCATAAGCTTCTCCGCGTGGGCATCCTTGTCCGGTGATGTTTAAAATTTTATTTTCATTGAGTTCCACGTCAATGATGCATCCCATTGGGCAATGGATGCAGGTAATTTTTTTCTTTGTCATTTTTTGCTTTCCGATAGGATATTTAAAGTAACACCATCTTTTATTGAGTTCGTTTCATCTGGGGTTAATTTTAGTGTAAAGTCTGCCATTTCACCGGGGGTTAAAATTCGGCGTTTTTGAGTTTTTAGAATTTGGTTGTCCGTTTGTGCAGTTATAGCGGCATTGTGAAAAACATTCAAAGGCCGAAATGAAAAATTTTGTCCAGTAATAAGGGCTTGTCTGGATACTTTTTGTGGGACAATTCCCCGAATATTTTTGCCATCGGATATTGTTATAAAATCGGTTTTTTGGTTATGGTTTTCTTTTGTGAATTGTGCGGCAGCGGCTCCGGCTTTAAAAGATTCTTCGGTAACGTGGTCTACTAAATCGTGAACGTGCAGAACATTTCCGCAGACGAATATTCCCGGAATATTACTTTCCAGATTTTCATTTACAATGGGGCCTGATGTAGCGGGGGATAGGACTATGCCGGCTTTTTCCGAAAGCTCATTTTCTGGAATAAGACCCACGGATAAAAGCAGTGTGTCGCATTCATAAAATTTTTCTGAGCCGGGAATGGGCTGTCGCTGTGAATCGACCGCGCTGATTGTTACGCCCGTCAGCCGTTCGTTGCCGTGAATTTGAGTTACGGTGTGATTGAGCAGAAGCGGTATATTAAAATCATCCAGGCACTGGGCAATATTTCGGCGAAGGCCGCTGGAATAAGGCATAATCTCTGCGACTGCAAGGACTTCCGAGCCCGAAAAATGAAGACGTCTTGCCATAATGAGTCCAATATCCCCGGAGCCAAGAATAACCACGCGTTTTCCCGGCATTTTACCCTCGAGATTGATAAAGCGCTGTGCTGTACCAGCGCTGTATATACCGGCGCAGCGTGTTCCTGGAAGTCCAATAGAACCGCGTGGGCGTTCGCGGCAGCCCATGGCTAACAGAATTGATTTTGGGGTGAATGTTTGATATCCGTGTTGAGGGCTTATGCAAGTGACGTTGTGTTGAGAATCGATGTCAAGTACCATGGTATTGCATTGGATGGTGATATCGCGTTTTAGTACTTCATCGAGGTAATGCTGGGCGTATTCTGGTCCGGATAATTCTTTTCCGAGGAGGTGCAGCCCGAATCCGGTATGAATGCATTGCTGAAGGATTCCGCCGGGGCTCGTGTCTCGTTCGAGGATAAGGATATTATGATTACCGGCATCGTAGGCGCCGATTGCGGCGGCAAGTCCAGCGGGTCCGGCGCCCACAATTATAATTTCGGGTGT
>JBAYAV010000215.1:0-5538 GCA_041669565.1 Lentisphaeria bacterium | reverse complement strand
CGCCAAGAACAGGAATACCATCCTTGTAATAATTCATATCAACATGACAACTGATATCATCTGTCGTGGTAATAACGATACTGCCAGGTGTCGTTGTAGTATCAAAAGTTGTTGACGAAAGATCCTTCGTTGTCGTTTTTGTGGAGCCCGAATCCCCACCAGAAGTAGAAACAGTAGTCGTATTGTTTAACAGAGGATTCACTTCTTGCGTTATACTGTCACCATCCACATTCATATCGTCCGGAGACCCGATAAGTCCAATGGCAAATACCGTCGTGTCTGCATAAGAAGTTACGATCTGTTCAGACCCCGTTGACATATCCGCCACCGTCTCAGTATAATTTTGAATTGTGGCAACATCAATGACTGTAGTAGAGCCTGTTTCCCCTAAGGAGATTGCGGTATAATAATCGGTTCCAGTTGTAACGATATCGTCTTCGGTTTTTGTTGTTGCCGTGACTTCCGTGGTGATCGTAAGAGTATAATTAACATCCATATTTAGAGGAATATCAATGCCAGCAACAGTCACCTCGTCCACATACCCATCGATTTGTCTTGACGTTGTTACGGTATCGGTTCTTGTTTGGATCGTCGCAGAACTCGAGCTTAAATCCGGCGCGATAATATCAAGCCCCAAAACAGCGGTTTGGTTATTCACGGAAAGGATATTTCCATTCTCGTTATCCGGTTCCGAGAAGACCGTCGGCATTGTTGCCGTCACCTCGGTGGACACCGTCTTAAACATTTCGTTTAGACTAGAATCTTCTGTTTGATCAAAAGCCTCATCGCCATACCCGAACAAGAAGTCCTTGGATGGGATCACCGAAATCTTAATTTTATCTCCGTAATCAAGCCCGCGTTTGGAGCTATAATCCAAGCCGGAACTACGGCCGCGAATTGCGATAAAATAATCCATTCCCCGATCCGTGCCTTTTGTGGTGCCGTCGGACTGCGCATAGAAAAGATCATCGTCATACAAGATAACAGGGCTCTTCGGCACTAATTCAACATAAAAGTAATCCGCAGCATCCACAAGTGTCTGCGTGCCATCCCAAAGGACTTCTTTATTGGTAGCACTGTCATCATGAAAATACCACACGAGGTTATCCATATTCAGTGGCACGCAAGTATCGGAAATCAACGCCGTCATCTGAGTCAGGTTATAGCCCGCGCGCGGATCAAACATACCCACAGTAGTAGTAGCTAAACTTCCCGTCGCACCCTTGCCATCCTTCCACAAACTCACACCAGAAGCCGCATCATCGCTTAAAGCCGCCAATTTATAAGGCGTAAAATTATCTCCGGTAAAACGGACCTTGATTTTGTGCAGCGTTTCATTGATTTCATTATCAGCATCAACCACAGACAACTTACTGCCACTCAATGTTCCGTTTCTGCTACATACCATATTGAACATTAAAACAGGATCCGGAAATCCTTCTGCCTCTAAATAATCGGCGTCATAATCCAAGACATCGAAGCCGATTTTTGCTTCCCGCGTCATCGTATCAAAATTTAAGTTTATCGTTTCGTCATCCGGAACCGTTGGAGTTGCACTATTATAAGTACTTTGTTTATAGGTAAAGGTAATTTCGCTTGAGCTAATACTAAAGGTAGAGCCATATTTTGGTTGTCCTGTAACCGTATAGCTCGCCGGATTTGCTGTCGTACAAATAAAGAAATCCGGCAGACCATCTTCCGTATTTTCGATCGGAGCCACAGTTATAGTTCCATTACCATCATCATCTTCCTTCGTCTGGACCATCATAGTCGTCGTATAAATGGTATATTTGACCTCATCGATAGTCACATAATCATCCGTCGTATCCGTCGCCGTTCCATTGTCACTGAACGTATATGGTGTATCTTCAACATTTACATCATCATCTCCAAACACTCCTCTTGTCCACAAACAATTTGCTGCGATCGAGCCATAGTTCAGGCTAATTTTTTCATCCTCAAAATCGAAAACGCCGTTATTATTTTTATCTTCCCACAGGGTGATATTTTCAAAATTATTATTCAAATGATTGACCAAATCCGTTTGCGGATTAAAAGGGGAGTCTTCCGGCACAAAAATAGTCAGCTTCACGCTTTCCAAAAACTGCGTGGTATAACCACTATCCGGTTCATTACCATTGGTACCCGCAATATTCAAGCCCAAGATTGGATAGGGATCATTCAGCCCCATTAATTCCTGTTGCACATCCCCAACTGCTTCTTTTGTTCGGAACAGTTCCTTGCTTGCATCATCGCTTGGTTCAATAAAAGCGAGGCCATTTACTGTATAGTATTTCAGCTGTGAATTTAAGTAGTCTGTAATATCATATGGCGGATAGCCAGAATTTCCAACAAGATTAGAAGTCGTAAAATCCGAAGTATTGTTTTTCATCGGCATCATATCCACAGCGTGGGCTTCTGCCGTGATCGTATTAATAAGGACGCCAGTTAATCCATCCGGATCGGGATAATCCACCGTATTATAGGCCGCTTTGTAGGGCTGGATATCAACCGTGAGATCCTCGATTTTTACACGGATATCGTTCGCAACTAAATTTGTTCCGCCGTCTTCCCCTGTCTCAAAGGTCAGCCAATACGTCGTGGTTTCCGTATCCTCCACTGGATAAGAGTCATCGATGGTAAACGTCAGCGTGTTATCTCCGACTGCAATATCGAACTCCTGAACAACCGCAGTAGCCCCGGCAGCAGTTGAGCTTACCTTTGTAATCGTTGTTCCTTTTTCTTTATTCCAAAAGGGATCCGATTCCGTCGATTCCCATAGGGTCATTTTTGTAAAAAAACCATCGACGGGAATTCCGGTCACCACAATCGTTGTTCCATTGTTATATTTAATCCGTGGCGTTCCCAGCCAAGCGCTATCATAATACCATGTAATGTTATAATCATTCGTATTATCGCCGTCATTATCTTCATCATAGCCATTAAGGTTCCAGCTTGACCCGGAGTTACTCCAATATTCGCCAGTGTTACTAGCGGCGTAGGGGCTAAACTTGGTATGATTCGTTGTATCAGAATCAATACCGACGATACTCGCAGATGTCAAAGTGATCGTTCGGGTAAATTTAGCAAAGGCAGTGGTACGACAATACGGCAATACCGCCTGATTTTCAATAATTAGATCTTCGGGAGAGGTATAACTGGTAGTGCATGTTTCTATCGTCGCGGTGGCTTCACCGGGATCCGCGACCGCCTTGCCAGACCAAACCAACAGAAACGACATCAATGCTACACTGCATAATCGCCCGATTTTACTTGCGGCAGTTTGCTTGCTTAGAACCCACGGATGCATTTTTTTAATCCCTTTTGTAATTTCCATACTTTGTCCCTTTTCTACGCTATTTGCTTTTTGTTTTATCATATTATTTTTTTATTATTTTAAAGTTTTTCGGGAAGCCTGCTTTTGCTTAATCAATATCTTGTTTTGCTCTTCAATTGCATTTTAGTACTTCCTGTTTCATACATTTTATAAACATTTGTCTTTTCACTAGAAAAACACGCACTTGTTTTAAAAGCAAAATGCATGCCACATTCTTTTATACCGCCCTTTTCTTTATAAATTATTTTCAATTATACAACTTGCTTAAAACAAGATGCTTAAAACAAGACAATACGCCCAGGCCCTTGTTTTCTGCCTAAAGCACAATCGGCATTTTTGAAAAAACATTCTCAAAATTGAGAATAGGGAAAAAAATACCGTTTCCAGGACTATTTTGTGTGTAAATAGGCCTATGGGAAGCGCCTTCGGCTTTGCCTCGGCGAATGATGAAGGATGAAGGATGAGGGATGAATTAATTCAACTCATAACTTAGCATTCATAACTCATAACTCGCCGTAGGCGCTGGGGAACGGAAAACGCCTTCGGCTTCGCCTCGGCGAATGATGAAGGATGAAGGATGAGGGATGAATTAATTTAACTCATAACTTAGCATTCATAACTCATAACTCGCCGTAGGCGCTGGACTCAGCATTCAGCATTCATAACTCTCAGAGTAAAAATAAAAAATGGGTTTTAAGATCCGGTCGTTTAATTTCAATTTTTACGACTTATACTATATTATAATTTGTAAAAGAATATATTCAAAGTCTCACACAAAACAGAAATACTTTTTATGATCGAGCATTTAAAGATTTTTCAATCCGAATCGATTCTTCAATTATGGCATCATAACTGGCGCAACTGGGCCTATGTGAAAAATAATTTTCTGGATTGCTTTAAGAAATTGACACTGCCACTCCCCGAAAACGACCATTGCCGTCTGATCAATGAATCGTCGGGTAAATATGTTTGGCGAATTCAACAGGATGACTTTGATGTCGCCTTTAAGTTGGACAGCGGCAAGACCCCCTGGCGCTATTTTCTAAAACACTCGCTGGTGATGCGCGAGTATCAGAACTACCAGCTATTCGAGTCGCTGGGAATTCCAGTACCCCAAGTGCTCGCCGTGGGCGAACTTCGAAAATACACCCTTCTAAGGAAGTCGTTTATTGTCACGGCCTTTGTTCCAGACACCTTTGACGGGAGATGCTATATGCCCGGCGGAAAATTTCAGCATAAGACTGCCGAGCGCATCGCGTTTGCCAAGCAAAACCTGCTTTGGTTGGGAGAAGTCCATCAGCGGCATATCTTCCATAAGGCCTTTCATCCGAGAAATATTCTATGTCGCCGAAAAGGCAATGGGGAATTAGAGTACTTCTGGATTGATCTGGCGCGGTGTCAGAAAATGTTTGCCTTCCGGATGGATCGAGCTGTCGTGCAGGATCTTCATCACTTCTTCAACGATATGCAGTTCACCAAAGAACAAACCCAGAAGCTGGTACAATTCTACTGCCATAATACCCACCGGGACTATGATCCAGTGTGGTACGGCATCACGCATTTTCGACGACATCTGATTAAAAAGAAAAAATATAGCCTGTTCGCGGATGGTTGAAATCGACATGTGGGGGAAATTGGCCGAGGAGTGAGAATTTTTTTTTACAACGGGCGGGGAAAATTAGACGAGGAGTGAGATTTTTTTTTCAACGGAAGGGAACGGAAAAAGACAAGACAATCAAAACGAAAAAAAACAAGCCTATGTGCGGGGATTTTTTTCTTTCATATTTCAACCATGGCATTGCTTTGGGGATGTGTGTATATAAAAACCAGCAGCTGTGCAAAAACGGGCGAAAAATATTCCGCCCCCACCATTGAAATCGAATCATTCGTCATTCAGGCAATTTCAATTTTCTGTTAAATGGTGTTATTAATCATTCTCACGCGTCTGTCATGGGTACAACCATGGCATTGCTTTGGGGATGTACGTATATAAAAATCAGCTGCTGTGCAAGAACGGGCGGAAAATATTCCGCCCCTACCATTGGAATCGAATCATTTGTCATTCAAAAGATTTCATTTTTCTGTTAAAATGGTGTTGTTAATCATTCTCATGCGTCTGTCATGGGTACAACCATCGCATTGTCTTGCGGATGTCTTTCATCCATATTTCAACCATGGCATTGTTTGGGGGATTAGCACGT
>JBAYAV010000214.1:0-5567 GCA_041669565.1 Lentisphaeria bacterium | reverse complement strand
TGCTTCATTTCGAAGTCGTCAAAAACCAAAGAGTTTTTCACATGCTGTCACCAATCTGAAGTTTTACTTCCGTTTCTTTATTTACTTGTTTGTTTAAATCAGGAAATTTCAACATGTCACACAAAAGCTGAACTGCAGTAATTCCAAGCTGATTGGTATTTGAGATCATGGTGGTAACTGTAACATTTGGCTGTCGAGATATATCCATACCGTTGCCGCCTGCAACGCCAAATTTTTTCCCAAGTTCAATCTTTCTGTCGGCCTTAATTTTGAGAATCAGGTTGGCACAATAATCGTTAACACAAAAGAACAAACATTTTCCCTGCAAAGACTTTCGCTGTAAAACAATATCTAAAACATGCGCTTGAGTCAATGAAAAGTCATTGATATTCATATCCGGAACACAGTATACCTGCTCATTTTCGATTTTAGAATACCTCACAAAATCATAAAATGCTTTTTCCCTTGCAGACTCATTGGGATCTTGCACTCCCGAGAGGCAGAGAACAAACGACTGGTAGCCCATTTTTATCGCCAAACCTAAAAGATCCTGTGTTCCCTGCCAATTTGGCGGAGTGACCGTTCCAACTGCTAACGAACTGGTTCGGTTTACAATCACCATTGGTTTTGCTGTTTTCTCTATGACTTTTTTAAGCAATTTATCCGGAATTCTATTATCGACTAAAAATCCATCTACCATCGACGACGCTAGAACCATCTCAGAACATATACATTCAAGATCCGAGTCCGCTATCGGCGAATGGTTCAAAGATAACGTACTGTAATTGGAAAGCGAGTTGAGATGCTTGATACACAGTTCATTGGATATCGCACAATTTATTTCATTATATAAATTGTCATCTGTTCCATGAGCACGCAAAGGGCGAACAAAATTACCAATGCAGCCAAAAAATTTTCTGGGTTCAGATACTACATTGCCACCCCTGACAAAAAAACCAATGCCGCTTTTACGTACCAAAACACCCGCATCCACTAAATCCTTAAAAGCACGCAACACCGTAATATGACTGACTTTGAACTTCTCCCGCAGTTCATTCGTTGAAGGAACTTTGCTGCCCGGCAACAAAACACTACTGTCGATTTCCTGATTGATATGATTTATAATTTTCTGATAAAGAGTCACTTTGTATACCTGTATATAATATAAGTTGTAGTAGTAATATTATAACTAATATAATACGCCGTATTTTTTTTGCAATACACCCAAATAAAAAATATAGTAAAAAATTTTTTATTTATGTCACTTCATCAAAAATGCTGTAGATTGCTGAAAGGTCAGGATTCTATCCTGCGTATCGGCATCCCGGGATTTTTCAGATAGAACCAACGTCCGAAAAAGGCAGGAACACCATGCGCATACCTGCAATTCCAGACAAAACGCCTCACAACAGCTGCCCCCCCCGAAAACCGGCACAGATCGAACCCATAAGCAACGTTTTTAAATTAGCGTGAAACGAGCCAGAAAAAAAGAGTACAACACCATTCGGAAGATAATCTCCAACTTTTAGGCTATTAGTTTCTGGGCAGCCTTGCGAGAACGGAACCCGGAACGGGGTGCACCGAATCATTATCAGAGAGAAAAATCATGGATCGTTCCGTCAGTATGCAGATGACGTGTTCGGCCAGTATTGCCAAGTTGGCCAAAGCGATGCTGAAAATTCAACAGAGAATCACCCCAGCCATTAACGACAAGAGGTAACACCTATACCAATAGCAAATACACAACTCTAAGTTCGATCATGGAATCGTATCGGCAAACGTTGCTTCAAGCCAGATCCAGCGAATCGCAAGCGTCATTCGTCGACTTCGTCACCAAAGATAACGACCGAATCGACGCTCCAGATCATGAACCTCGACCGCATTATTTTCTTTTTCGTTATTCATGAGCGTTATCCTCCTCCTTCGCGCCAAGCACCGAGACAAACACGTCTTCCAATGCGGGTTCAAGGACTCGCACCCCTGTCACCTCAAGCTTTTCTTGAGCGAGGATGAATTCAATATCGCGGGCCGTCTTTTCAGGCGTAGTCGTTACAACATGAACCTTATCCCCAAAAAGACTTACCGAATTCGTACCAAATACTTTTCGCAAAACAACCTTCGCATGACGCGGTATCGCCGCGCAAACCTCTAAAATAGTACCGCGCATCAAGTGCTTTAATTCATCCGGCGTTCCCACTGCAAGCAGCTTTCCTTTGTGAATAAGCCCAACACGATGGCAACGTTCTGCCTCATCCAAATAAGAAGTCGAAACAAAAATCGTGACCTTTTCCTGCAGGAGCTGGTAGAGAATACGCCAGAAATCCCGCCGTGAAACGGGGTCTACGCCATTCGTTGGTTCATCCAAAAACAACACCTTCGGCTGATGAATCAAAGCGCAAGCCAGTCCGAGTTTTTGTTTCATGCCACCAGACAGATTTCCAGCTTGGCGCTTTTTAAATGGCGTCAAGTTACTAAAAGCCAGCAGCCGGTCGATACTGCTTGCTCGATCTTTGCGCGCCACGCCATAAATATCCGCATAGAACTCGATATTTTCCATGACAGTCAGATCCGGATACAGACCAAAACGCTGGCTCATATAACCGATTTTCTCCTTGATCGCCTCCGCTTCGCGCACGGTGTGGAGGCCACACACCCACCCTTCGCCGGCAGTGGGATCCATAATCCCTGTCAGCAGCCGCATCGTCGTCGTTTTGCCGGCACCATCAGGGCCGACAAGGCCAAAGATTTCCCCTTCCGCGACGGATAGGGTCAGTTGGTCCACAGCGGTAACACCGTCAAAAACTTTGCTTAACTTTTCAGTTTGGATCGCGTTCATCCTTAGGCCTCCCGTTCCAAGACAATTTCCGCGTCGGCTGGCAACGCCAAGCCTTAGCGGCATGTTTAGATTTTCAGTTTCAATAGCGTGGATCATTTTCCCCCGGATCCAGAATGATTTCCGCGTCGGCTGGCAACGCCAAGCCTTAGCGGCATGTTTGGATTTTCAGTTTGAATCGCGTTCATCCTTAAGCCCCGGCCCCAAAACAATTTCCGCGTCGGCTGGCATGCCAGGCTTCAATTCCATCTTTGGATTTGGAATATCGATTTTGATGCGATACACTAATTTCACCCGCTCTTTTGTAGTCTGCACATTTTTCGGCGTAAATTCGGCCGAACTAGAAATAAAAGAGACACGGCCGTTGTAAATCTTCCCCGGGTAAGTATCCGTGCTCACGCGAACCGCTTGTCCTTGCTTCACACGGCCAAGGTCCGTTTCGTTGATATAGGCCCGAATCCACACGTTTTCAAGATCCCCCAGCGTCACAACCGCCGTACCGGGAACCACATATTCGCCGGATTCGATATTCTCAGAAAGAAGCATTCCTGAAAAAGGAGCGACAATCGTCGCATAATTCAAGCTAATTTCCGCCAGCGTGCGGGCAGCGACGGCCTGCTCAACACGAGCACGGGATTGTTCGATTGTTTCTTGCCGTGGGCCCTTCTTCAGTAATTCATACTTTTGCTGGGCGTCAAGAAAAGTCGCCCTTGCCTGCTCTATCTTCTCCTTACGCGGCCCTTCCTGAATCAACTTCAGTTGTTCTTGCCCTTTGCGAAGAGTTGCCAAAGCACTTTCGTATTCCGATTTAGCACAATCAAACGCACTCTGCGAAATAGCTTCTGCTTTCAACAATTTTGTTTGACGGTCAAATTCAATTTTCAGATAAGCCACCTTAACACTCTCATTCTCTACAATGGCTTCCGCAACCGCGATTTCCTCCGGCCGCGATCCCGCCAGAAGCTCATCCAGTTGCGCCTGGGCTTTTTGCATCATGGCTTTTCCCTGAGCAATCTCTTCGGGACGATAGCCGGCTTCCAATTCAGCCAGCGATGCTTGTGCGGCGCGAAGTTCAGCATCACGAAGCGCGACCCCCGCACGCAAATCATCGCTCTCCAGTTGAGCAATAACCTGCCCGGCTTTGACCATTTCCCCCTCAGAAACAACCCGTTCAAGCACTCGGCCAGCAATGGTAAAACTGATTTCCGCATCTCGTACCTCGATATTTCCCGAGACCTTAAGTCGATTCGGATCGCTTTCTGATTCATGTCGACGATATTGCACAATCAGTATAACCACTGCAATAACCGCCAAAAGAAAAATCAATCTTTTTTTCTTGCTCATATTTGCATCCCCTATATATAAAAAATTATTAAAAACAAAAAAAGCGCGCTTTAAGCGTCTGGCGCAATACTTCGTATAAAAACAGGCCAGGCATTTTTCACATGGGCATCCATATCAAAATTGCCTCCAGAAACATTCCAAAGAACCGCAGCCGGCAAAATAATGCCCAAAAATAAGACCGATGCTGTAGACGCAACCACGTCCCCACGAATCGAACCGTCTTGCTTCCCCTCTTCAATGATCTTTTCAATACCCCGTAAATACCCCGTTATAAAGGCTGATATCTTCGACTTGCGTTCAGGATGCCCCGCATAAATACCATCCGAAAACACAATCAACGGAATAGCACGATATTCGCTCACCATGCGAGCATGACGCAACAATAAAGATTTAAGACGCGATAAAGCACTCGAAGTTTCCGCCCTCACTTCCGTAATATTGCCGAACAAACGATCCTCAATAAACGCCAAAACGGCATCCAAAACAGCGTCTTTACTCCGAAAATGACGATACAACGCCGATGGCACAATGCCAACCCGTTTCGCAATTCCGGCAATACTGAGCGCCGCAATTCCTTCCTCCCCAATTAACCCAAGAGCCTTCTCTATTATCTGCTCCCGACGAATTTTTGTCTCTACCTTTGCTGCTCGCATTCGATAACTCCATATTAAGAAAAAGAATTGTGATTCACTATTCACTATTATAAGCGATAAAAGTCTATTGTCAAGTCGGGAGTTCATTTATATGATAAAAAAATGTATAATCATGCAAAATGAATCCAACCCCATGCTTAACCCCAGGCTAAAGCCTGGGGTTAAGCATGGTTAAGCGCCTACGGCGCAAATTCATTCAGAAAGCCCCTTTTTTGTTTTTGATAATTCCCCAAATATAGCGATATAAATCATCCGCATAAGCTTTGTTAATAGTCTGTTCATTATATTTCGTCCGGAAAATGATGTGGTAAAACAAACACATCGCCAAGATAATGTTATGTTTGGAATAAGGATAAAGGCGTTGCCAAGACAACCGATGTTTGAAATCGAAAACGACGCACGTCCGTGCGCCGCTACGAGGGGGATCTACAAAACAACGTGATGTTTGAATTGAAGATAAAGACGTCGCCGTACCCATGAGAGACGCGTGAGAATGATTAACAACACCCTTTTTAACCGAAAAATTAAAATCGCCTGAATGACGAATGAATCGATTAAAATTGTAGGGGCGGAATATTTTCCGCCCGTTCTTGCACGGCTGCTGATTTTTATATACATACGTCCCCATTACAACGGCATATTTAAAATCTAAAACGACGCACGTCCGTGCGCCGCTACGAGGGGGATCTACAAAACAACGTGATGTTTGAATTGAAGATAAAGACGTCGCCGTACCC
>JBAYAV010000213.1:0-5571 GCA_041669565.1 Lentisphaeria bacterium | reverse complement strand
TTTTTCTTTCTTCCGTTTTTTCCGTTGTAAAAAAAAATTCCACGCATCGGCCTTTCTCCCGTTGTAATGGTGACGTACGTATATAAAAATCAGCGGCCGTGTAAGAACTTTAAAAAAGGTGAATTCCGAGGGTTATGGTGATGGTCATGCCGATCCCAATAAAAAGAAAGATCGCGCCAGTAATTCGCTGCGCCCATAGTTCAAATTTCGCCAATCGATTGTAAACTCGCCCGACTTTGTGAGCGCAAAATGCCAGCAAGAAAGCAAAAAGAAGTACCGGCAGTCCTGTGGCTATGCCGAAAATTCCGGGCAACAGAAACGGTGATTCCATTTTGACTGCCAGTGGGAGCAGACTGCCGAAAAACAGCGCTGCGGATGTGGGACAAAAGCTCAATGCAAAGACCATGCCGAGTGGCAAAGCACCGAATACGCCCCATTCTTTTGCGCGTCGCTGTATTGCTTCACCGATCCCCCCACAAGAACGGGATGTGAATTGGATCAGATTCAGCAAAACCATTGCCACTAGAATGAGCAGGGGGCCCATCAGTAGATTCATATATTTTTGGAGCGCATGCGAAAGCTGAGGAGCAGCCGTAAGCCCACTGATCAGTAATGTGCCCAAAATCGTATAGGCAAGCGTCCGACCTAGGGTGTAGAGCAGCCCCGCACCAAGAACTGTGCCAACTTTTCCGACTTTGCGGCCAACAAAGCTGATTGCCGCGATGTTTGTCGCGAGCGGACACGGGCTGATGGAACATAAAAAGCCTAGCCAGACCGCGGTCATGGCCGCGATAACGTATTCATTCATCTGGGGTCCCTTTTCTTAATGTCTTTGATTCTTTTTGCCGTTGTCCGACTGCGGCAACGACAAAAAGAAATTTAAAATTATTGATTGTCGGAGCAACGAGCTTTTATTTCGCAGTCAGCATTTTTACCGCACCGTCTTGGAGGTACTTTGTAAATTCTTCCGGCGTGTGAACAAGTGTCCATACGTCGTCAAATTTTTCGTAGTTTCCGTCTTTCTGCATGACAACACTGCGGCTGGAAAGTTGGAAATCTTTGATGAAGTGCTCGTTCGCGGGTTCGTCAATATTTACCGATTGGAGAAGGACTTTGCCATTGGCAAGCTCTTTGGCATATTTTGAGGAAATGGCCTCTTTTGTCAGTTCTTCAATTTTTTTACAGGTCATACAGCGTTGGGTTCCGTGAAAATAGTAGACCATCAGCACGCCCGGTGTTGCCGGCACTGGAGTTGTATTTCCCTTTGCGCTGATGCTATTCGTACAGGCTGTTCCCGAGGCGAGGCACTGCGCCGCGCCTTGCCGAGATCGGACTTCTCGAATAACGACAAATGCGATACTTGCAAGAACAAACAGTAGAAGGAGTAACGTGACTCCTTTTTTTGGGGAATTGCAACAACCGCAGGCAGGAGCGACGGGGGGCTTAGGCGTACTTGTGCCATCTTTCCCGGTTGTACCGCATCCGCATCCGCAGTCTTCTGTTGGCGTTCCGTCTTTTTTGGGCGTACCGCAACTACATGCTTCAGTTGGCGTTCCGCATCCACAACTGCAGGCTTTTGTACCGGTCTCTTCTTTTTGCGCTGCGCCGGACTTCATGTGTTCCGCGATCTCATTGGGTGAAAGAACCTTGCCACTGCTGACGACCATGCCGTCAATGACCAGTGCTGGTGTCATCATAACACCAGAAGCTGTTATTTCGTTAATGTCGGTTACCTTTTCAATTTCGCAGGTTAGCCCTAATTGAGTGGCTGCTTCTTGTGCATTTGCGGCCAGCTTTTTGCATTTATCGCATCCAGATCCCAGAATTTGTACTTTCATGATGTTTCTCCTTGTTGTAAGGCTGTCTTTTCATTAAAGACAACCGTATATATAATCTCAGCGCGGTCGAAAGAGGATGATTCTTATGACGAAAACGACCGTTTTTTTCCGTCCCTCTTTTCATTGTTGAACGGCCGTGACTGGACGACCCCTTCTTAAATTATCCGTCTACTTTCGTGTCGCTCGAACCTTTGAAAATAGACCACTAGTCCTTGTTTTGGTTCCTTCTTTTATATTCCTATATTTTGTTGAATGACAAAACAAAAGGCAAAAAAATTATTTGCAGCAGCTGTTTTCAATGCATGAAATGAATTGAACGATACAGGGTTTCAAAAGGCGGTAAAAGACTTGTTTCCCGCGTTTGTCATCGATAACGATATCGGCTCGTTTCAGAATAGCGAGGTGTTGGCTGATAGTCGAGAAGTCGGCTCCAACGGCATCGACAAATTCGCAGACGCAGTGTTCTTGTCCGTCTGCAAGTTGTTTTACGATCCAGAGTCGTGTTGGGTGTCCGAGGGCTTTAAAAACTGCTGCTTCTTTTTTGCAACAGTCTTTCTTAAATTTTTGCATAGTCAACTTTTGTTTCTTTTATCTATTTTCAGCACGCAAATGGTGTCGCGTTTCTTTCAATGAAAATTGTGTGTAAAACTGTAATCGTCTATAATCTACTCTATTTTTGTGGTTTATGCAAGTTAAAATTGAAAAATATAAGAAATAGGGTACGTCCCTATTTTTTATATTCCTTTTGGGAACGCCTTTATCCTTAATTCAAACATCGTTTTTTTGGCGATGTACGTATATAAAAATCTGCACCCGTGCAGGAACGGGCGGAAAATATTCCGCCCCTACATTACGTCTATATTTGCCTCGACAATGGGCGGAAAATATTCCGCTCTAACAATTTTAATCGATTCATTCGTCATTTAGGCGATTTCAATTTTTCTGTTAAAATGGGTGTTGTTAATCATTTTCACGCGTCTCTCATGGGTACAAACATGCCATTGCCTTGGTGACGCCTTTATCCTTAATTCAAATATCACGTTGTTTTGAAGATTTTTTCATAGCGGCGCACGGACGTGCGTCTGTTTCCAAACCGGATGTTTGTGGAATATCAACAAAAACGCATCTTTTCTCAATATATTTTTGCACACAAAAAAGGTATCTTGTAAAATTTGACATCGTGGTGCTTGAATGCATCCTACATGGTTTGTAAAATTAAATGCAAAAAAAAGGGGGCGTTTACTTTTTCTATTTGCTTTCTCAGAAAATCAATATAGTTTACTTTGATAGTCATTGTAGTACACTTAAAATAAATGAAGTTGGTATTTATAATAATGTCATGTGGACTGGAAAATAAAAAACAACGGAATGGCACAAATGAAATCAGAATTCAAAGACGGCGCAGTTTTAATCGATGGTAAACCAATACAGATTCGTTCTGGTGCAATGCATTATTTTCGCATTCGGCCCGAATTATGGAAAGCAAGACTTAAGGTTTTGCGGCAATGCGGTCTGAATACTGTGGAAACATATTTGGCCTGGAACGTTCATGAAAAGGCAGAAGGGCAGTGGAATTTTAGTGGAGCCTTGGATTTTGCGGCTTATATAAAGGCGGCAGCGGATGAGGGATTGATGGTCATAGTGCGTCCTGGTCCATATATGTGCTCGGAATGGGATCTTGGCGGTATGCCGGCATGGTTGTTGAAAAATCCATCGATCCGATTACGGACAAGTGATCCTGATTTTCTTATTCCGTGTCAACGATATTTAGCTGAAGTATTGCGACATCTTGTGCCTTTACAATGCTCTTGCGGTGGGCCTATTATTGCGATGCAACTGGAAAATGAATATGGGTCTTTCGGACAAGATAAAAAATATTTACTTGCCCTAAAAAAATGTTTTGATGAAGCAGGGGTTACGGTGCCGCTTTTTACTTCTGATGGAGCTCCATCCCCGTATCTTGAGGCCGGTACGCTTCCGAATCTGACACCTGCTGTCAATGGTAGAAATAAGCCCGGCGAAATGATTGCTCTACAACAAAATTTCCGACCCGGAGCCGTGCCGTTTATTATGGAGCTTTGGGACGGAACAAGTTTTCACTGGGGAGAATATGCTGGAGATCATAAAGCGGAATACTTATCTTTGGATATTCGCGAACTTATGGAAAAGAAGATTAATTTTAATCTATACATGTTTCACGGCGGAACTAATTTTGGCTTTATGAATGGAGCGAATAGCGCGGAATGCTATCAGCCGCTTATTACCAGTTATGATGTCGATGGTGTCTTGCCGGAAGATGGTACTCCCGGGGAAAAGTATGATACTGTGCAGCATGAAATTTACCGAGCATTGGGGTGCATTCCGGAAAAACCGGAAAAGCCATTGACTCAGGCTTACGGTAGAATATCTCTTGATGAATATGTTTCCCTTGAGGATTCTTTGGAGACGCTTTCGAAAGCGGTGATTTCTGATTATCCTCTCAGAATGGAAGAACTTGATTCGCCCTATGGTTTTGTGCTTTATCGTCACTGTTTTAAGAAAGGACGAGTGTTTTCTTTGAGTATTAAGGATTTGCGAGATCGCGCTATCCTTTTAGTAAATGGCAAATTATCTGCTTGTATGTATCGCAATGACGCTTCAAATACAAAAGCCATTCCTATTCCAGATGACGGAGTTTTGGATATTTTAGTTGAAAATATGGGAAGAATAAATTTTGGAGCGGAAATGAACTTTGAACGCAAAGGTATTCGTTCCCTGCTGGATGACACGAATCGCGAGATTTGCGGATTTGAGAATTATCCTTTAGCCCTGGATGATATCTCTGGACTTAAATTCAAAGCCGGCTCAGGGATTGTAAATACTCCGGCTTTTTTCCGGGGAATTTTCAATGCTGATAGTGTTCACGATACCTTTTTTCGTATTCCTGGAGGGGTCAAGGGGGTCGTGTTTTTGAATGGTTTCAATCTAGGGCGCTATTGGAATATCGGACCGCAATATACACTTTATGTGCCGGCACCGCTGATTCGCAAAGGGAAAAATGAAATAGTTGTTTTTGAATTGGAACATCTTGGCGTCAGGGAACTGCTTTCGGAAAACGCCCCAGATTTTGGACCTCGGGTTGAAATTCCACTTTGAGTTATTTTTCCCGGATGTTTTTCTTCGCCCGACCTCAAAATAGTACGTCGGGTAACGTTCGTTTTAACCGGTAAGATCTCTTTACAAGTCAAAGCTTCCTGTCCAATACGGCGCACGTCCGTGCGCCGCTACGTGCAATTTTTCCAAAAATGCATTATGTTTCAATATCGCATTCGACAATATACAAAAAATATTTAATTTGTTCCATTTATATAGTCCAAAGATCGCGTTATATTGGGGACTAGCAGGTAACGACGCACGTTGGTGCGTCTCTATCGATTACAAATATCGCGTTGTTTTGGCAACGTTTTTATTCTATCGAAAAAAATATAATTATGAGCAATAAATTTCGAATAAAATCACACAGAATGCCAGGCTGGGATTATTCTGATCATGGATATTATTTCATTACATTAGCAACCAAAAATCGTGAATGTAATTTCAGACTTCCTTGCACCGACATATGATTATTGTAATGCAACAAATGTAATGTCAATACAATACGTCTTTTTTAACCAAAGCAATCATGCTGAAAAAGGAGGAATTGGTTATGCCCCAAAAAGTTGTCTCTGTCCCTAATCAATGCAATTTTACGGGT
>JBAYAV010000212.1:0-5589 GCA_041669565.1 Lentisphaeria bacterium | reverse complement strand
TCTGCATTCATTTGAATATCATAAGACCCCACTTGCGTGCCAAGATTTCTGGATTCGCCGGAATCCTTATAGCTATATTTAGGTGAGGCGCACCCAGCCAAAAAGACAACCGCGGAAATACTGAAAAGAAGAGATATTTTTTGAAGACATGACATAATAATTTTTCCTGTTTTAATTAATTAAATGAAGAATGAATGAATAACCACTATTTTAGACTGCTAATCGATTGGCCGGATTGAAATTTTAAACGATGCTGCGGTTGAGAAAGGCGAAACGCTTTGCAGGTTTATAGTCTCTTTGCCATGAATTACATGGGACATCCAGAGGGCTTTGCCGGGATATATTTCCATGCCATTGGCGTCGTACCAATTAAAACGGTACTGAAAACTGAAATCGCGGTCAACAATGCTTTGCAGTTCCACCTGGGCAATTAAAAAATGATCTGTGGTATATCCGCTTGGTGCTGAAAGAATCGCAATTTTGTCTGATACTCCAGAGCTTGCCTGGATTATTTTAGACTCTTGGCCATTCATGGAAATTTTTGCCGACATCCCTGCTGTTTTAGGAGACTGGCATCCTGTCCAAAAGAAAAGAACTCCTAATGCACAAATAATAAGACTGAATTTTTTCATAAGTAACAACCCCCTGTAATTATTTTATATTGAATTTTTTGCCGTGTTTTGATTCGATATGAAGCGTGTTTTGTTTTTTGTCCCAGTTAAATTTAGCGTCCTTATAGTCCTTATAATCTCCCTGTTTTCGGACTTTTTGAATAATGGAATCCGGCGCGCCGGCTTGATGTAATTGTGCTGCGGTATCCCAAAGAGTGTTTTCATCATTCCAGCGCTTGCGGTCTTCTGGGGAAAAATCCATATAAGCTTTATTAATCTTACTATCATTATTTGAAACTCTTAATGCCTGAATTGCGCCATTCCATTGGAAGTGACTGTTCTTCAAATAAGTAGATTGCCCTTCTGCGACAAGTCTTCGAACGGCATCATCGGTTGCACCAGAATCTTTAATGCGTTGAATTGTGGTTTTGAACAGCTCGATATCTTTCCAACGGGCAATTCCGGTAGTGCTCATTTCTAACACCAGGTTAAATTGGGCGTTGTTGGACATATTGGCAATGCGTTCGTATGGGATGCAATACGGATAACTGGCGCGTAAATGATGCACGCCTTCCATTATTTTATAATCTTTAATGGGCGTTGTGCCGACGGCTACGCCATCGATCTCGATATCTGTTCCGGGAATATTGCAGGTGAAACTGACCGTAATATATTGCATGGTCGATTTTGGAATATTGTCATATTTTTCCAGTTTCAGGGCAAGCCAGTTGGCACTCTGGGTGGCGGCGCTGTCCAATAAATCATTGAGAATTGCGGTCGAATTTTGCTGAATTTGCTGGGGTGTGAGATAGCTGCTTTCGATGGTAGTGTTTTTGCCGGCAAAGGACGCGCCGTCTGCGGTAGCGATATTCAGACTTAATTGGAGGCTGTATTTTTGAAATTGCTTTGGTGCAATGCCGGTGGTATAGCGGTTGATCCGATTCAGTGTTGTGGTAATGATATAGGGCGTGCGTAATGTTTGGGCTAATCCCTGGACCGAACTTTCGGGGAGGTTTTCTGCTCGGGGCACCTGATTTGCATTATTTCCGGTGATTTGGTAGGGATTGACCGCGAGGATATTTTGGTTAGAGAGCTCGGTAATCAGGATGTCTTCCAAGCCGCGCAGTTGTTTTGCATATTCATTACTAAGGTGATTCTGTACGATTATCATGGCGCGGATCGGCTCTTTTTTCCCCATTACTTTTGTTACGGGCTGGGTCGAAGCGGTGGTTATTGCTGCTTGTTGCGGCTGCGTTATAACCATCGTGTTTTGTGGTGTTGTGTTTATAATTGTATTTTGTGTTTGTGCGGATTGCGGTTGCGGGGTTTTTGTTTGCGCTGCAAGAGAATGATTAGAAGCGTTTTTTTGAACGCAGCTTCCTAAAAAGAGAAGCGCGGATAGAGTAAAAGCTATTTTAGTTATTTTTTTCATGTTGTTTTTTCTCCTGTTAAAATCCGAGGTTAAGACCAATCATAAGGGGGACGTTCGAATCTTGTATGATATTAAGCAGGCCAATTTGCAGGCCGGATAAGTTTTCGGCAAAATTGACAACGCCGATTTGTACGCCGGAGAATGTTTTCGAATAATTGTAAAGGCCAATTTGCACGCCGTCCATGACGCCGGTAAAATTAGCACAGGAAATTTGTAGGCCCTTCGTGTTGGTAATCGGGCTGTTGTAATTCACAAAAGAAGCAATTTGAGCTCCGATAACATTGCCTTTTACGGTATTGCCGAATCCACCAATTTGTAGTCCCGTCATTTTTAAATTTACTTTATTCCAGATGCCGCAGACTTCAAGGCCGGTCATATCGCCTAAGGTGATATTGCCTAAAACACCAACGTCAAAAAATTGAACATTGTTGTTGACACCCGCAAAGATATTGATACGTAGGATAAAAACATCCCACGTGCGTCCGGGAAGTTGGATCGGGGGGACAATGCCTATGGCGAGGGGGGAATATCCACTCGTCTCAACTTTTTCAGAATAAAACTCGGGCTTTTGTGCTAGGATGTCTTTGATTTGTCCCGGCTGTTCGATCGCATTTTTTTGCGATTGAATCACAAGAGGCGCGGGCTGGTTTTGGGCTTGTAAAGATATCGAACTTAAAAAAAGCAAAACGACGAATGCGGATAATGCTGTAATTTGGAACTGTAATTTGTTTTTTGACATTTTGTATACCTCATTTTATGTTGAATAAATCTGGGCTGCGACAAGAATGAAAAATTCGGGTATCATTTCACGAAAAAGAGGGCCTTGAGTTTCTATGGCATAAAGGACTGCCTGCAGGTTATGAAGTTTTTATTGGCAATGATATGTAAAATCGTTTTTTGATTCGGTTTGATGCTGATGGTATATTGCTGTGACTGATTGTCATAATTAAGTTTAAGGGGCTGATCCCCGGCGGACAAGGGTATGCGCGCAATTTGCAGCGTGTGCGGTAGCGTTAAAAAACTGCGCAAATCCGGTTGCTCCATCTTGGTAAAACCAATTTGGAGCATATAAACAAAAATTTTAGCAATGAGAGCCTCGGTGGCATTGTCAATGTCATCGGCTTTTTTTAGCATCATGTAGGAAGCTGAAGATTTGCTGAATGCCCGTAAAAACATCCGCGTGGCAATGATGGGCATTTGCTGATGAAGATCCTTGACGGCAAAATGATAAATGTTATCGGCGGCTTCCGTTTGGATTGTCTTGGTGCCAAACGAAATATTCAGGGGCGGCGGAACGTCTTTTTCTTTGGGATAATACGGAAGGGATAGCGGAATTAAAACAATGTTATTGTCGAATGTAGGAAAAGGCAGATTTAAATTAAATTCATGTTTGGCGGGAATCCAGCCACTTTCAAAAAAAACAATGACTTCGCCCGTGTTTGCGGGCAATTCCAGTTCCTTTTTTGGTAGCGGCGCAAGACTATAATTATTTAAAATGTCTTCCTGATTAGATTTTTGTGCCATTTTAATAAACGAGTCACGGAATGTTTTATTCTGTGGAATTAGCTCAAAGGCAAATTGATAGGCGAGCATCGCCGAACTATAATTATGGTGGATCTCATAAAAGAGGCCACAAAAATAATACGCGGAGGCATTTTCAAAGCTTTGTATGCTGGTGGAAATTTTGGCGTCGTACTGATTTTGTTTTTGAAAAGCGGGCTGTCCTTGAAGAGCTGCCCAACCTTTTTTTGCATTCTGATTTTCGGATTTTTGCAACCCCTCCTCATAGCTTGCGGCAGAAGTCTTTCGTTCTTGATGCAGCTTTTTCTGGATATCCAGGACGGTGTTAATTGCGGCTTCCAGATCTTGTGGGGCTTTTTGCAGGCAGTTAAAAGCGGCCATTTGATAAAGCATGACTTTTTCAAAACTACGCAGTTGATAGGGAAGCGCGTTGTCATTGGTCAAAAAAGCATTGCTTTGATCTAACAAACGGGAAAACTGAAGAACTGGATCGCCTTCCTCTTTTGAACGCTCATATTGCTGAATGGTAATGACGTCGTTATTGCTGCCGATATAGTCGCCGGAAATATGATTAAGGCGCGCGCGCTCACTTAGATAAAGCAAGCCATCCCTTTGTTCGGGTAAAATCTCTTTGTGAAAAAGAGGCTTGACCGACTCCGGGTTGCCCGGAATAATGGTTTGTTTTGTCTTGTTTATAAATTCGGGATGCGTGACACAGCCGAACAAAAAAAGAATCGCAAAAGCACAAAATATGTGGCGATCATTTTTAAAAATGTTTTTTGGAAAAATCATAAATCGTTCATTATTTCAAACGGCAATCGATAGAGTATATCGGTAAAAAATAGACAGATATAAAATAGTGTAAATCATTGAAATTACAAATAGAAAAGAACGATACATTGATCTTTTGCGCGTCGTGATTTGCAGGCCAAAAAAGAGGCACGGTTATGCATTCCTTAAAAAGAACGCATCAGACTACTTTATTCCTCTTCTTTGCTTTCGCCGGAACGCAGTTCATGCACATTGCGTAATTTACGCTCGATCGCGCGGGAGCGGACCTCCACATTGTCCATTTCTTTGACAGCAGTTTCAAGCCGATGGCGCGTTTTTTCAATAATATCGCCAAAGCATCGAAATTCCGTTTTGACGGTGCTTAATACTGTCCAGACCTCGCTGGAGCGTTTTTCAATAGCAAGTGTTTGGAACCCCATTTGCAGACTATTCAAAAAGGCTAATAAGTTGGTGGGGCCAACAACGGCAATTTTGAGGTCCCGTTGTAAAAATTCAAAGAGACCGGGCTGTCGCAGTATTTCTGCATAAAGGCCCTCGGTTGGAACAAACATTAGAGCAAAATCGGTTGTGTGCGGTGGATTGATATACTTGTTATGAATATCCGTGGCATTTTTTTTAACCGTGATTTCTAGCTGATGGGATGCATTTTTGATTTCTTTTTGATCGCAGTTCTCGTAGGCTGTTTGTAATCTCAGGTAATCCTCGACCGGAAATTTAGAATCGATAGGCAGTAAAACGGGATTGTCATTCTGAGTTTTGCCGGGCATCATGATGGCAAATTCTACGCGTTCGGTGGAATTTGGTTTTGTTTGTGCATTTTGAATATACTGTTTTGGTGCGAGGCATTGTGCTAAAATCGCGCCAAGCTGAATTTCGCCCAGCGTGCCGCGGTTTTTTACATTGCTTAATACCTTCTTTAAATCGCCAACGCCAGTGGCTAAAGTCTGCATCTCGCCAAGACCTTTTTGCACTTGCTCTAATCGCTCGCTGATTGTCACAAAAGATTCGTGGAAGCGTTTTTCGACCGATTCTTGTAGTTTTTCATTCACAGTATGCCGCATTTCATCGAGGCGTTTGCCGTTATCTTCTTGAATTGCCTGGAATTTTTGATCGATCGTATCGCGGATACTTTTCAGTTTAAGGTCGGTTGTATTATTAAGCTGGGATTGCATTTTAAGCATCTCCTCGCGGTTATTCTGAAAATTTCGAGAAATTTCAGTCCGGCTTTCTTGA
>JBAYAV010000211.1:0-5592 GCA_041669565.1 Lentisphaeria bacterium | reverse complement strand
TGAATGCTTTTTGTGCCGCCAACCTCGTCACATACCTGAGGGTATGCTCCTCGTTGTCGGCCCCAAAATCAAATCACGATTTTTTCGGCAAATTGTCAAGTTCATTTTTTTACAGCCCCTAAGTGCTTTTTTTTGTAAAATCTTTTTCTGCTATTTTATGTAGAATAGTTGAGAGTCTCTATTTTTTTATTCATGCTGTAAAATAATAGTGCGATAGCGTGGATGGGTTAATTTGTTTTCGAGATCGAGAAGGGTATCATAATTTTCGGGGGCAATGTTTTCCGGCAGCATTTTTACGGAAATTTGGAGTCGTTTTTCGCCCGGAAATTTTCCGGGGATAATATGCTGTTCGATCGAATTCTGTTTTGCTGGCGATTCCCAAGAGAATTCTTTTGGGAGAAAGTTCAGGGCTGAAAAATCACTGGAAGTTCGAAAAATGACATGGATGGTAGTTTGTAAACGATTATTCAGGGCATATGGATTTTCCCTGTTTTTTCGGGATAAATTTATCATGTTTGGCAAAAATGACGGCAGTTTCATATAGCAAAGGTTCCCGTTGATAACGGCAAAGTCTGGAATACGAGCGGTAAATTCAAGAATACCCGGGTAGACATCAAAATCTGTTTTGAGCTTTCCTATGGCTTGAGCTGTAAGTGAAAGAGAGGTGTATAATGTTGCAAATTCTTGCTCGCGTTTTTCGGGGGTTAATTCTTTGTAGAATTTTTTCATGGATGCATAATCGCTGCCAAAATATTCTTTCCGTACTGCAATTTTTGCGGAATGCCCGTTTTCCATTTGAATTTGCCACCATTCTTCTGTGTTATTCTGGTAGTTTTTTTCTATTTCCAGTTGTTTGATTTTGTGACCCGGGAGTGCGATGAAAAAACAATTTTCATGGGGGGTGGTGCCTAATTTTGCATAGGAATTAAGCTGATTGAACCAGTACCAACCATTTTTTGTTTTAACGCGTACTAGAAGCTGATCAAAATCGCGGTAGTCCGGATTGTTTGAATAGAGCTCTTTTTGAATTGCATTTGGTGGATCGTTGGAGACCATTACAAATTCTGGCTTGTAGTTGAGTTCTTTCAAAATAGCGTAATAGAGGATTGCGGTATCGGCAGAATGACCGTATCCATCTTCCAGTGTTTTTTCAGCCATGGTAAGGCTGGTGAGCGGTAACGAATAAAAAGACATTGGAACACGGTATAAATTCCGTTCCAGATAATCCTTGATATTGTCCAGAGGGTCGCCAGTCGACATGTTTTGGATGGTTTGCACAATATAGTTTATTTTTTCGTAAGGCTCTTGGGCGCGCATTTCCAAAAGAGTATATAATTTTTTACAGTACTCGGGCCAGCTTCCGCTTTGAAAAAGGATGCTTTTCCCAAATTCCCAATTCGCGGGGCTGGCTTCTTCATCGGACAAAATGGGTGGTTCTTTGCAGGTGATTGTAACCAAATGGTTGCCGTCTTTTTGGGTTGTGTCCTTTTTGTAGTATTCAAGATCTGGGCTGCTTGTAAAGAAATCGTATTTCATTTTGTTTAGGATGGAAGCATGATAGTCTTCGATGGCGGCGGTACTTTTTTTGCCGTGGTCCATAAACAGCTGATTCATTTTTATATCGTCTGGCCATTGAACGCTCAAAAACAATTTTTGAACTGGGACGCGTTTTTGCAGAGAGGTCAGCGTATAAAAATACGGCTGGTCGCGGTAGGAAAGAATAAGCTCGTATTCAATGATGCTATTGATCTGTACTTGCGGAAAGCTGATGACCAGCTTTTTACTGAGGGGGTAACGCGGCGCACGGCTGCACCAGCTGGCATCCATGAGATTTTTTTCGTTATCCTGTACTGTGCGAATTTGTTCTCCATTTATTACTTGTGCAGAGAGAATTTGCAAAGAAGTGGTTACTGGATTGTAAGCAATGGTGATTTCGGCATTATCTTTGACGCCTTTGTAGGTAAGAATCTGCTTTTGAACTTTGATATGTTTTTCCCAGGTGTGTTCATCTTTTAAAACATAACGGACGTCGTTTAAAATGTATTGATAGTCATACGAATAGGCTTCTAGAGAGGTTGTTTCTTTCGAGACGGCTTTTTCAATAGGATTATTTGCGATAAGAATACGCTGGCGTCGCTCTGTTTCTTCTTTTTTCAGGATGTCTTTGACTTTTAGATATTCGTTGGGTTCGATTCGAATCTTTTTTAACGCGAATGTTTTTTCAAAAGAAAGATTGCCGGTTTTGTAGGCGATCTCTTTTTTGCTGATCATAAATTCATTATCCGTTGTCTTATAGTTTGGCAGGGCTAAAATTTTACCCCAATTGCCGGTACAGGCGATTTTGATCGTTTCCTGAATGCCGCAGGCAAGTTCCAAATCTAACGGGAAACGGCGTTTTTCGAGGCTAAATCCCTGTAAAATAAAATTGATAATGCCGATCATATGCCCCATTTCGGGTATTTGGAACATGCTGTTTTGGGGTGTCTTTACCAGTATATTTTCAGCAGAATAGCCTAGAAGTATTTCTAGGGGCTGGCTGGTATCCCGTAATTGTGCTGGAGCAATTTCAAGACGATCGAGCTGAACGCCCGGAATGACGCGCTTGATGATTTTACTGAAAAATTCTTTTTTGCGAATCTGACTGCTCTTTGCTAAAAATCCCCGATAGGCATTGTCATTAATTCCCTCTAAATAAATGCGGCTTGTGCCGGTGAGCTTTCCCTCGGCGGTTAATTCTGCCTGGGTAGAAATTTTTGCTAAGTTGTTGGTGTATGGAATGATGTTTGTTGTTTGCAGGCTCTCACCATCTGGACGTGCAACGAGATAACTCATATTACATAAGTAGGATGGAAAATACTCCTTTGTGTTCTCATCGGTGGAGTCTAAAAGCTGATAGGTGCCGTCTTTCTTCAAAATGGCGGTAATGGCGTGATTAAAGTAGGGTACCGGAACCTCTTTATCCATTAAATTGCCAACATTGATGAGCACCGGAAATGCTTGAAAACCAGCGCTGCGCAGCATGGCGGTGAGCAAGGCGGCCTTATCTCGACAAACGCCATGCTCGCGGCTGAAGGTGATTGTAACGTCATGGGGCTCATAGCCGGGTGCTTCGGTTTCAAGCGTTACACCCATATAACGAATTTTTTGGGATACGAAATGAAAAATTGCCCGTATTTTGTCGTCGTCTGTCTTTTTGTCTTTTATTAAAGCGGCTACTTTTTCTGCCATTGCCTGATTTGTTTTCAGATGCGGTAGGCATAGTTTCCAGTACCATTGAGAAAGGTCGTCCCATGTGGGAACGGTGCTGATAAGCAGGCGTTGGACAACTGAATACATATCCGGCATTTTGGGTTCGGCCAGAGCGAGGGGGACATTTTTGATTTTCCAACTGTATAGGATGCGATTTTCTTGTTCTGTTTTTTCAAAGATTACGGTATTTTTTACCGGAGATTTCAGAGCAATGCTTTTTAGGGGCAACGCGGCTGGTGCATTAACGAGGTAGCTGGACCGGATAATGGGGGTGGTATATTCAAAAACTTGGTAATCGCTAAAAGTATCGGGTACTCTTGGATGGACGGTTTCTCTGCGGATGACGTATCGCAGAATGTCGTTTTTTTCTAATTCAGGAATGGATATAACGAGTATTTTATTGCGTGGGTCGTAGATATTACTTGCATTTGAAGAGTTATCGGTAACCTCGCGGGCATTTTCCCCTACGTTGATTAACGTAATCTTACCTGTGGGGCTGATTTTTTGAACGAGTAGAAATTCTGCTTTTGTATAACCAAGGTGGTATCGTACGGATAGTTGCCGGTTGTCCCGAGCGCCTTTTTTTGTCAGAATTTTTACCGCAGTATCATCGAGGCTGACGGACGTGCCTTCTTTTTCGTAGCGGGTGTGGATCTCATCATCAAGGATAGCGTCATCGGCATTGGGGTATTTTGACCAGTCTATAGCGGCTGCTTGTTGCAATAGTTCTTGATGATTCAGAAAACCTGTCTCAACAGAAAAAACGGTGCATGCCACCCAAAAAAATAAAATAGCAAAAGGCTTAAAGATTGAGGTCCGCATTGATAAAACTCCTAAAATAAAAAAACATTTCTTAAACTTAATCTATTTTTATTAAACTTCCAACCGGGAAGGGTAAAACAGGCGCTTTTTTAAAAAATCGTCTTTCTCGTATTTCAAACATCGCATAGGATTAGCGCTATGTTCGTAGAAGATGCCCGTTAAGGAAGGCATGCATTCTTAAACAAAGAAAGAACGGGGCATTCTTATTGGTGGATGTTCGTTTTGTCGGCTGGCAAGCTTTTTCTCAGTGCTTCCAGGAATGCTGTTTTATGAATTGTATCGGGTTCTAGGTAACTGCCTTCGGTCCATTCATTCCAGGCATTGATGGTAATAATATCCGAATTTTCTGCTAACGCGGTATTCATTGCTTCATGGAACAGTTCTGGAGTACTTGGCATAATAGAAGTATAAGGGTAGCCGTATTCTTTAAAAGCTGATGATTGATCTGTTCGCGGTGAACTATCCCAGCCCATGGTGACATTTGGATAATAGGGCAGTTGATAGCGTGCTTTGTTTTCTTTGTAAAATTTAAAATATTCATCCATCATTTCTTTGTAGGATGATACGGGGAAATGAGGAAAGATGCAATGGTGTACCCAGACATACGATGTAAGGCTGTTAAAGGTGCCGGACTGAATGAGTTTTTCTTTGTTCTTCATACCGTTTTCTCCAGGTAAAATGGCCTCTTCCTGGAAAATCATATTGAGGTGTACGTCCGGAAAACCGGCGACACGAACTTTATGCCGGAGAAGTTCTAACCGTTGTAGGATACTGGTGTCCGTTAAATAAATTGAAAAGTAAGGACAGCCATTGATTTTCCAATAGTTTGGGTGCTTGAAATAATGACGGATAATGTAATCACACATTTTGTCAAATGTCTGGTCGGTTAGTTGTCCGGGATATAATATAGATTTGGGGGTGCCTGGCGTCCATGGATGAATATTGCACCAGTTATGATTTGCCCACATTAACGCAAATTTAAAATCGGTGCCCAGCGATGCTGGCATAAAGCCTTTTTCAAGAGCTTCCTCTAAAAACATTCCGTCCTCATAGTAATACCAGTCAAAAATAAAAGCATCGATTCCAAATTGATGCGCTGTCTTAATTTTGCGGCGCATCACGTTCGGGTCGGATTCATCTTCATAGCCCCATAAAGGGACAAGTGGCTGATTGTGATTTGGAAAACGCGGGCGGGCTTGGCGAACGAGTTCCCATTCTGTCCATCCTGCACCATGTATGGCAGCATTGCGTTTGTCTTGGTGAAAATTGGGGAAGTAGTATGCCGCTATCTGGGGCTTTTTCATTGTATTATTTTTCTTTTTTTCAGTTATGGGGTAATTCTTCTACTTTTAAATGGATTTTTGTTGAGAAGAATGTGATATTATTTGCATGATTGATCTTAGGGGCTGTTCAGAAATAACCTTTACATTTGCCTAATTCTCGTGAATGCTTTTTGTGCCGCCAACCTCGTCCCATACCTGAGGGTATGCTCCTCGTTGTCGGCCCCAAAATCAAATCACG
>JBAYAV010000210.1:0-5593 GCA_041669565.1 Lentisphaeria bacterium | reverse complement strand
TGAATGCTTTTTGTGCCGCCAACCTCGTCACATACCTGAGGGTATGCTCCTCGTTGTCGGCCCCAAAATCAAATCACGATTTTTTCGGCAAATTGTCAAGTTAATTTTTTTACAGCCCCTTAAAAAAAAGGCCCGTCCAAAAAAAAATCCTTTTCTGCACGGGCTCCTCCATTCATTACACTTTATAATTCTTAAAACTGATGCAAAAAACGCACATCGTTTTCATACAACAAACGCAAGTCATCGATCGCATAACGAATCATCGCAATGCGTTCAATTCCCATTCCAAAGGCAAAACCAGTAACCTTTTCTGGATCATACCCCACATGACGAAAAACTTCGGGATTCACCATGCCGGCCCCAGAGATCTCCAACCAGCCTGAACCCTTGCAGACACGACACCCCTTGCCGCCGCAAATAATGCAAGAGGCATCCCACTCAACACTCGGCTCCGTAAACGGAAAATAATGCGGACGGAAACGAATCTTCATTTTTTCCCCGAACATCTCCCGAGCGTAAGTTGCAAGAACGCCCTTTAAATCCGCCAAAGACACTTTTTTATCCACGTAGAGTCCCTCTATTTGATGGAAGCTCATCCCGTGCGTCGCATCCGGAGTATCACGGCGATAGCAGCGCCCGGGGCAAATAATGCGAACAGGCGGTTTTTTCCCCAACATCGAGCGAATCTGCACCGGTGATGTCTGACTGCGCAAAATCAGCGTATCCGGGTCCAGCCAGTCTTTTTTATCTAATCCAAAATAGAAGGTATCCTCCGGCGTGCGCGAGGGGTGATCCGCGGGTGCATTCAGTGCGTCAAAGTTATTCCAAACGGTTTCTAATTCCGGCCCATCCGCCACAACAAAGCCCATCCGGCGAAAAATAGCCACCGCGTCTTCCATAACGCGATTAATCGGGTGCATATGCCCCAGCCGACGACCACGACCCGGCAACGTCACATCCAAGGCAGACGCATCCTCTTTTTTCCCGTTCAGTCGTGCCTCGGCAGCATTTATATCAGCCTGCATCTGTTGTTTAATCCGATTCAGAGTTTTACCAACAGCGGGTTTATCTTCATTGGCCACGGTTCCCAACTGGCTCATGAGCTGCGGAAGTGCGCCCTTGCGTCCAACAAAACGCACGCGGCATTCTTCCAGCGCTGCTAGTGTATCTGCAGCCGCTAAAGCGGCACTGCATTCGTTTCCTAAAGCCTCTAATTTATCTTCCAATTCCGTCATGATAAAAATCCTCATATTTTGAAGTAAAAAATCATAAAAAAAAGCCGACTTCGTTTGCCGTAATTTTAGCGAGAAGTCTGTCCGACGTCGCGAATTTCTGCAACCGATCTTCCCACTTATTTTTAAATGATTTCTAAATTTAAACGCGCCTTCTTAAGATAATTTTGCATAAAGATATTTCCACTTTTTGCACCTAAATTTCGATGTTTTTTTATAAAATCGGTATTATATTTAACAAAGTTACAGAAAAAGGCACAATTTCAATTTAACAAAAGATATTTTCAAAAGCTGTTTTATGGAAGAAATACCCGAACCAGACATTCCCTTCGATGATGATTATTTTATTCCCGCTGACGACGACCATGTCCGCCGCGAGAAGGCAAAAGCACGTAAAATTCGCGATTCTCAATGGTGGAAAAATTTACGCGGCCGAGGCATCTGTTATTACTGCAAAAAACAGGTTCCTCCGAAAGAGCTGACAATGGATCATATTGTGCCTATTATTCGTGGAGGAAACAGCACGAAAGGCAATATTGTGGCCTGTTGCAAAAAATGCAACAGTGAAAAAAAATACCTCACCCCTGTCGAATGGCAAGAATTTCAACGAAAACAGGAAACCCTGTAAAGAAAGACGATGAATTCAAAATTAGAAACAATTTTATTAGACCTGATTACTCGTACTTCAACAACACTGCCAGAAGATGTTTTGACAGCCTTAAAAGAAGGAGAAAAACAGGAAACGCCCAACTCCCCCGCAAGTCAGATATTGGCAAATATTCTTAAAAACTCAACTCTTGCCCAAAAAACTCGGCGGCCAATTTGCCAAGATACGGGTACACTCACTTTCCATATCACCGCAAATAAAAATTTTCCCAAAGAAAAATTTATTGCTGCTGCGCATGCCGCCATCATCGAGGCCTCTAAAACGGGCGTTCTTCGGCAAAATTGCATCGATACGCTTTCCGACAAGAACACCGGCAATAACATCGGAATTGGTAGCCCTATGTTCACCTGGCACCCATTGCCTGAAAACAAACCAGAAACAACCGTCACCCTTATTCTCAAAGGCGGCGGCAGCGAAAATGCCAGCAGCCAATATAGCCTTCCGAATGAAAAGCTGCATGCCGGACGAGATCTCGACGGCGTCCGCAAATGCGTACTCGATGCCCTTTGGCAAATTCAAGGAAGCGGCTGCGCACCAGGCATTCTCGGCATTGCCATTGGTGGCGATCGCGCAACGGGCTATGCTGAAAGCAAACTTCAGCTCCTTCGAAAAATAGGAGAACGAAGCCCTTTGCCAGAATTAGCCGAACTCGAGAAACGCCTTTTGACCGAGGGTAATCAGCTTGGTATCGGCCCGATGGGGCTCGGCGGAAAAACAACGCTTCTGGAGGTCTTCATCGGCCATCGCAGCCGCCTACCCGCCTGCTACTTTGTGAGCATTTCCTATATGTGCTGGTGCTGCAGAAGACAAACAATTACCTTGACAAACACAGTCGAATTCTAATTTTTATATTGAACCATAAAAGCAATACACTCATGAATCTATTACCTCGCACCACTCCAGAATCGGTCGGAATTTCTTCCGAAATTCTTCTTTCTATGATTGAAAAACTTCAATCATCCATAAAATACATCAACAGCATCATGATTATGCGTCATGGAAAAGTTTGCTTAGAAGGCTGGTGGAAGCCCTATAATCCAACCATTCCGCACGCCCTTTACTCCTTAAGCAAAAGCTTCACTTCCTGCGCAATCGGACTCGCCCAACAAGAAAACCTCCTCCATATTCAGGACAAACTGATTTCTTTTTTTCCAGAATACACCCAGAATATCACCGATAAAAAAATGCTCGATGTGACTCTAGAGGATTTACTAACCATGCGTTCCGGACATAAATCATGCATGTTTTTTTCATTACTGGACAAGAAAGAGCCGGATTTTATTCATTGTTTTCTTTCCTCAAAGCTGGAATATACTCCCGGCACCCATTTCGTTTACAATACCGCGGCCTCCTATATGCTGTCCGCAGTGATCCGCAAAGTAACCGGCATCAATGTGCGTGAATACCTGATACCGCGATTATTTGAACCACTTGGCATTGTACCCGGCTGTTGGGAATGCTGCCCCAAAGGCATCAATCAAGGCGGTACTGGCTTGTATCTCTGCACCGAAGATATTGCTAAATTCGCCCAACTTTTGCTGAACAAAGGCCTTTGGCAGAACAAACAAATCCTTCCCGCCGATTACCTCGCAGAAGCGACCATTCCGCACGCGGACAATTCCATGAATGACCGTTTTGACTGGAAACAGGGCTATGGATATCAATTTTGGAAAAGTCGTCACGGCTATCGAGGCGACGGTGCGGCGGGTCAATACGCCATCGTTCTACCCAAAGAGGATATCACCATTGCCACCACGTCATGCACCAAAAATATGGCCGACATTCTTGATGTTTTTTGGCAGGAGCTTGTTCCCAACTTAAAAGGCTCCCCCTTGCCCGAAAACTCAAATGCGCATGCTCTTTTACAAACAAAGCTCAAGGATCTTTCAATCCCAGTGCTTCCTTCCAACCAACAATTCGGACAAAATCCGCATTTTCAACAATTTTCTTATGCTCCAAATTCGGCCGGTTTAAAAAATTGTCAAATTGAATTTGGCGAAACAAAATGCGCGCTGACGTTTCAGTATGCTAATTTTGCCCACCAAATTCAGGCCGGTTTTGGATACTATAGCCAAAATTTTATTCAGCAAAAAGATAACATCCCGCATAATATCGCGGCCTGCGCCGGCTGGGAATCCCCCACAAAACTTCGAATCAATATTTTTTATCTTGACTATATCAGCTTCGATTCTTATAGCATTGATTTCAATAACAAGATTCAGCCCATCACATCCACGGACAGCAGTCTCCTTCAGGATAACGACTTCACAAAATTACAATACCTACCATCCCAAACAAGCATCGCTCCTACTCCCGCTTCCACGGGCCGACTCATCTACGCCGCAAGTGAAGAATGCGCCAATCTCTGGTATATCACCGGTTTCTGCGCTCCGGATCCTTTCCTGTGGATTCAATATGAAAAATTCAATGCCATTTTCGTTAATTCCATGGAATTCGGACGCGCGCAAAAACAAGCATCCAAAGACGTACAAGTCATCGATAGCAGCCGCCTAAAAGAATTCTTCAACCTCGACAAGGAACCACCACGAACGATTAGCGGCATGATTAAAACCATCGCCGAAGCACTCGACTGCAAAAAATGGCGCGTCCCAGCCGATTTTCCACTTTACCTCGCGAACAAATTAGCCGCGCGATCCATTTCTGTTATTCCCGAAGAAAACTTTTTCCCGCAGCGCGCCTGCAAAGACGACACCGAAATCCAAAAAATAACGCGGGGCGTCCGCCTTGCGGAAGCCGGCATGAACCGCGCATTCACCGTACTGCGCGAAACGACCAGCCAACCAGATAACACGCTCCTTTGGAATAATACAACACTCACAGCGGACATTCTGCGCGGCGAAATCGATGCCGAAATAGCCCGTCTCGGCGGTGTCGCTTTCGGCACCATTGTTGCGCCAGGCAAACAGAGTTCCGATCCACATCAAGCCGGATACGGCCCCATCTATGCCAATCAGCCCATCGTGATGGATATCTTCCCGCGCGTTGTTCAAACCGGCTATTTTGGAGACCTCACTCGGACCGTCGTCCGTGGCACCGCTTCCCCCGAAGTCCGCAAAGCATTTGCGGCTGTTCAGCAAGCCCAAAAAGCGACCATTGATATGCTGAAAGCCGGCATTACAGGCCAGGCGGCGCATCAGGCTGCAGCGGATACCTTCATCAATCTTGGTTATAAAACCGGCATTGAAAAAGGCGTCCACTGTGGATTTATCCACACTACAGGGCATAGCGTTGGGCTGGAAATTCATGAAACGCCAGGACTAAGTCCGCGCAATGACCAACCCCTGCAAGTCGGCAATGCGGTCACGATCGAACCGGGGTTATATTACCCTGATTGGGGAGGAATAAGAATTGAAGACCTCGCAATCATCACCGAAGACGGCTGCAACGACCTCACTCAAATTCCAATTTTTCTGGAAATCTAAGCACCTATTTTAAGATTTCTTTCACAGATCTACTATTTTCTACATGTTTTGTGAAAGCCTTTTTAATACAAGTAAAATCAACCTATATAATTCTCAAAAAATCTGTTCATACAGCAAAAAAAACAGCATATCCCTACAAAGAAAGGATAGGCTGTTTTTTTTATAATTATTTTTTTTACTTTTCAGCGTCTTTAAAATATTTAGCAACGACATCGAAAGACATTTTTGGGTGGCGTTATTCATCCAGAAAG
>JBAYAV010000209.1:0-5630 GCA_041669565.1 Lentisphaeria bacterium | reverse complement strand
GGAGGAGCCCCTTGCGGTTTTCTCTGCGACTTAACGATAGAAACAACGAAAGAAAAAATCAACATCCTTTCGGATTCTTCTTGGAAAGCAGCAAAAACACTGAACAAAAATGATAAAAAAAACAATTGGACAAATGCAGAAAAAATTGGCAAATACGGAATTTCTCCTTGGGGGAAAAAAGTATGGACTCCTCTTAAAAAAGACCAATAAGAATTTTATAAAGACACTTCTAAAAAAGCCGTCGTAAATTCTTAATTATCAGCTTCCGGCACTTCCTTTTCAAAACTTTATATCAATTGTCTTGTAGAGAACTGTGGAGATAAAGCGATAAAAACACGCCCCTCTGTAGTATCATCGAAGAAGTTTCTCAGTCTGTTGTTTTCCGTATTGTTTTTCAGTATGTCGAATATCTTCTCCTGACAGTCGCTGCTTCGGTTGGCTTTAAGAGTGGCAAGTCCATTCATCTTTTCGTCGAATGACTGTGCAGAAAAGCTGCTTAAAATCGTGCTTAGCAGGATTTTAAGCGCCGTTCCCTTTGTCCAGATAGACGTTTGCAGCCGGCGCCACCTCAATCTTTCTGGCATAGACTATGGCACTTTGTCGTTGCCCATTGGCTGATTCACGATATATGTCATTCCATTTATCCCTTATGCTTTTGTAGTTGTCTTGTAAACAATATAAGACAACTACAAAAGCATAAAAAAAAATTAAAAACATAAAAAAATCTATAGTTATTTCAAAAAAAAAGAAAAGTTGGGGTTACAAAGAAAAAACCGCCATTCGAGTTGATTTCTTCAGAACTTAACATAAATTTAAGCATTGATAACCTTGTTGGTGAGTGGGATTGTAATGTTTTATAGACATTATATATATACTACAAACCAACATGTTGTAAACTACTTTAAGCGTTCTTTTGCGTGGTAATTCACGGATTCAGGTATGAAATATGATGTAGTATGAGTAATGAAAATATTAAACTAGTAGTAACTAAGAATTTGTCGAACAGCTATAAAGGATTAAAATGGAAGCTATTTCGGAGAAGTTGGAAAGCGTTTTTAAAACGGCGGATTTGTCAGCTGACTTTTTGCAGAGTCGTATTTCTGCGGAGATTGAGTTTGCAGAACGTCTGGCGGTGCTTACAGGGAAGAAAAGTTGGGACAAGCTGATCCGCAAGGCTGTTGATATTGTTGAAAAAGCGGCTGATGCCAAAAGTTTGCAAACCTTGAAAAAGGCAGTATCCCAAGCTGAAGAAATTCTCGCCCCTATCGGGCAGGTGGCTAAGACGTATACTTGTTATTGTGTTGGCCATGGGCACATGGATATGAACTGGATGTGGGATTGGTCGGAGACCGTAGCTGCCACCAATGATATGTTCATTACTGTTGATAAACTGATGGATGAGTTTCCTGAATTTTGTTTCTCACAATCACAGGCATCGGTTTATGATATTATTCGCGAGTACAATCCTGCCCTTTTTGAGCGCATTAAAAAGCGTGTCAAAGAAGGCCGGTGGGAGATAACCGCAAGTGAATGGGTTGAAGGCGACAAAAATCTTGCCAATGGTGAATCGCTTGCGCATCATCTGCTGTATACACGCCGATTCATGAAAGAGCATTTTGATTTAGACCCTGAAGATGTTCAGATAGCGTGGAATCCTGATACGTTTGGGCATGCTGAAACCATTCCAATGATCATGAATGCCGGCGGAGTAAAGTATTATTACATGTGTCGCGGCGGAGAGAAAAAACGCGCCCCGATATTCTGGTGGGAATCGCCAGACGGCAGCAGGCTCCTAGTTAATCTTGAGCATACATGGTATAACGATACGATGGGACCGCACAATGTTCGTGGACTTTTATCATTCTGCAAAGAGACCGGGCTTAAGGATTGGATGCATGTTTATGGTGTTGGTGATCACGGCGGCGGGCCCACTCGGCGCGATTTAAGCATGTGCGTTGAAATGAACAACTGGCCGATCTTTCCAAACTTTAAATTTTCTACCACACGCGAATACTTCAAACTTATCGAAAATTACGGCGATAAATTTCCAGTAGAAACCGGAGAACTGAATTTTGAGTTTACGAGTTGCTATACCTCGCAGAGTGACATAAAAAAAACGAACAGATTTGGCGAATTGAATGCTCAGCGAGCACAAACCGCAGCCGTGCTAGACTGGAAAGTCGCAGGCAAGGATTATCCAGCTGACAAGATTCGTCAGGCTTGGATTAAGACACTGTTCGCGCAGTTTCATGACATCCTTCCCGGTTCTGGAGTGAAGGCGACCCGCGAATATAATAGCGGACAATTTCAGCAAAGCGCGGCGATTACAGGTATGATTCAGACAAATGCTCTTCGCGATGTCGCCGCCAAGGTGGATACCTCTTTTGCAGGTCCGCATGATAGTGGTTTGGCGTCAGGATTGATGCGGCTTGGTGCGGGGGCCGGTAGCAATTCTGCTGGTGGTAGCATATCGTCCGCTTCGCTTGACGGAAGTGATTCGCATGTATTTGTTATTTTCAATCCCATTGCTGTCAAGCGTAGCAACGTTTTAACGATTACGGTTTGGGATAACCAATATGGTGATGTCGAACAGAAAAAATTTGCGGTATGCTATCCAGATGGCAGTGAATACCCAGCGCAAAAGCTTGATCAGGGAGAATACTGGAGCCATCGTTTTATAAAATTGGCTGTCCCAGTAACAGTTGAATCTTTGGGGTATACATCAATAGTTATTAAACCAGTGGGTCGTTACAAAAAGCCGATTCGCAATTCGTATGGCTATCCTAACGAGGATAAAATTCAAGTTGAAGGCATTGAAACAGTTAAAAACATTGCAGAAAAACGTGAACTCTTTGGCTACTCTAAAGGCGATTACGGAATGGAAAATTCCAAAATCAGAGTTCGCTTTGACAAAAGCAGTGGCCATATAATCGAATTGATAGACAAACAGACTGGTAAAGTAGTGATCAGCGCAGAAAATGCCACTGAATTGCTACGCTTTGTTCTTGAACGCAATGAGTCGATGTCTTCATGGTTAATTCATCCAGCCAAGAGCGAATCGTTTTTGCAATGCGAGTCTTTTGATCCGATACATTCCGGTCCGTATTTTTGTAGCTATGAAGCTAAATATACGATTAACGATTCCCATGTGACGGTCGTTTATAGCCTGTCAGCAGGTAGTGATCGTCTTGATGTTGACTTAAAACTAAACTGGCTTGAACATGGTAGTGAGAAAACAGGCACTCCTGGATTGCGGTTGAGTCTACCTGTTGTTGCGGATGAGGCTCTTTTTGAAACGCCGTGGGGGACAATCGTCCGGCCTGCAAAACCGGAACAGGAAGTTCCTTCACAACGATTCGTGAATGCTGGAAATATTCTACTGGTTAACGATTGCAAGTATGGGTTCGAGTTTAATGGTGACAGGCTACAATGTACATTAACCCGGTCGAGCTATGAGCCAGATCCAATCCCCGAACATGGTAAGTATGAGATGCGCTTTGGAATTATCCCACATGGTAATGACAAATCAGCAACGGATTGTGTTAACGCAGGGATCGCGTTTAATAATCATCTACAAGTCGTCTCAAGCGATTGTCATGAAGGTCTTCTCCCATCTGTTAGCCAGGCTATTGTTTCTTCTAACCAGGATAACATCCAGATCATTTCAGTAAAAAAAGCCGAAGATGATCAAGCGATAGTGATTCGTTTACAGGAAACTGCACATAAAGACACGCCTGTTGAAATTACCATTAATGGAAGTGTTTTGGGCAACGTCCTGAATGCAGCTGAAATTGATTTACTGGAACGGGAAATAGAAAATGAGTCCCTCAGAAAAACCTTAAATGGATTCAGTCTGAAACTCTCAGCCGATTCAGTGACTAGCGTAAAAATTGTCACAAAATAATTTTAAGGTCGAAGCTGAAAGACCCCACTGTCGCCCCCACCCAAAGTTTCCGCTTCCAAGTCGATTTGTCCGACGTGGAAGCGGAGTCGTTTTATAGCTTATAATTCCATTCTTCATGATGCCACTGGCCTTCAATATCACTACTTAGGGTATTTCCCTAACGTCAGCAATCCGTTTTGAAAAGGTTTGCGTCAAGGAGCTCGAGAACTAGAATATTTGCAACTCGTGATCATTACGGATACAGTACGGCCATCCACGATATCCTGCAGCAATCCCGATATTCGTTTTGTGCAGAAGAAATATCAGGATCATAATTACTACCTCATTACGAACGAATCGCAAAAACCAGTTACCGCTATATTCAGCAACTTAAGTGAACGCAGCTTGAATATGTTGTTTGCCAATACGCATCTTTCCGTAATCAACGGGCAGTTAACCTTAGAATTAGAGGGACGCGGAGTTGCTGTTCTTTCTGCGACCACCTTTGAAAAAGCGAGTAATATTTACAAGCCTAAAATATGTGTGCCCTGCAGCCAGACGCTTGGTCGAAGTCCGAAACTTACATCCTTAAAAGCCAACTGGATTTGGTATCCCGGTGAAAGCCGAGTTGCAAACAGCGCCTGTCACCTACGTCATTTTTTTCGTTTTAACTAGTGCGATACGTGATGCAAAATTACTCGTGATTGCTGATGACATCCTTATGGGGTTACACATTAATGGCAAAGAGGTATCTTTAGGGAAAACTGGTATTGATTCTTTTGACATTGGTCCCATGCTGAGGCAATGGGCCCAATTGATTGAAATACAAGCCAAAAACGTCGGGTGCTGCTCCTTGTGCTTGCCTGGTACTTTTAAAAATCACAAAAAAAGACAGCAAAAGAATCTGGATTCCTTCCGATGCGACTTGGGAAGCCTCCAAAAAACGTACGGAATGGCAACCCGTTGAAGTGATCTGTCCTCTCGGCAATGCTTCCTGAGGGATATCCCTTCAAAATAGAATCTTTTTTGAAAAAATGTAACATGATTTAAAAGTTGTTTTACGCACGGCCTTCTGGAAATACGATCCTTCCGTTACGTCCGAGTTCTACTTAGCCTTGTCCATGTGCTTGGATCTGTTTTTCCAGCGGTCATTGAACAGATGAAACGACAAATATTTTGTGCATAGAGGTGTAACAATAAACAATATATGTATTTTGTATTACGGCTCCAAATGGTTCACAGTACCTTTTTAACCTAAATTCCGCAAAAAAATATCCCATACTGCAATTATTTGTATTTGAGAGAGTTTATAATAGTGTCTTCGTTAATACCGAATGGCAGTAAAATTTTCTTTTGTTTTGCAGTCAATGGGGCCATAATATTTTTTTTATTAAGTGTTACTAATTTTATTTTTTGTAATTCTCGAATGATTTTTTCAATGCTGCTATTGTTTTCTAACAAATAATTTTGAAGCTTATTTTCGATATAAGTTTTAATAATTAGAGATATAAAACTAACAAATAACTTCCCATCGGTAGTACTATCTTTATGGGTATGTAGACGTTTCATATCAATGCTATTTTTCAAATTATCAAAAGTTTTTTCAACACAATCTTTGCGTCTATAAGTTTTGATAGCATAAGAAATATCTTTGTTTTTTAATGTGCTTATTAGAATAAAAAATCCCTGCTTTTTAGCAAGTTCATCTATTTTATTTCCATTCTTCGCAAAAGTAAAAGTTTTGTCT
>JBAYAV010000208.1:0-5630 GCA_041669565.1 Lentisphaeria bacterium | reverse complement strand
CCCAATTTCAAAAAAGTCATTACATTATAACAAACAGAAGTCCGCGACCGGACACTCCATTTGACAATCCCCCTCACAAAAAATTTTGTTAGCCTCCTTACAAAATATAAAACCATGGAAAAAACCCAAAAAACAACCAACCTCTGCAATTCCTTTCCGCCGGCAATCGGCCTCCTACCGCGCATTCTGATCTTAGGCTCCATGCCCGGCGTGGAATCGTTACGGCAACAAAAATACTACGCCTTCAAACACAACGTCTTTTGGAAAATCATGGGCGAGCTCTGCCATTTTTCCCCGGAACTACCCTATCCAGAACGCTTAAAGGCCCTAACCTCACACAAAGTTGCTTTATGGGACACCCTGCAATACTGTGAACGCGCCGGCAGCCTTGATACCGCCATCGCCAAACCAGAACCGAATGCAATCAAAGACCTTCTGCAAAACAATCCGTGCATCGAAAAGATCTGCTGCAATGGCACCGCCTCGCATCGCTACCTGCATCGTTTTTTTCCGCATATAGCCATCCCGGTCGTCCAATTACCATCGACCAGTCCAGCTGCCGCGCGCATGCGTTATCCCGAAAAGCTAGAGTGCTGGCGCGCTGAAATCCAGCCATTCCTATAGGAGCCGTCTTTAGCCTTCTTTCAACCCGAAACTTTTACAGTCAGAGATAGTCCTGCCACCCCCTGAAACGCAACCGCGGTCCTATCCATTGCGCAGCCCCTCAAAAGGGAAAAACAAATTTTCCCCACCAAAAAGCATCCTCAAGAATCATAAAATACAAAGAAAACGGGGAAAAATCACCCTCAATCCATCTTTTCAAGGAATAACTTTTTAAGCATATCTCTTTTATTTCAAAATAATTACAGACAACAAAGAATATATTTTCATTTTTTCCGTTTCTATACATAGAATATTTCAATATTTGTTGTACATTATAGGAATAAAGAACTCAAACTATTATTCGTTAATAGTGATCTCTATCTGTTATTTTCTATTATTTTCATCATTATTAAAAGGATATCGAATTTAATGTCAGAAAACTATATTATTGAAACGGATGGCTTAACAAAAAACTATAAACGTTGGTTTAGTAAAGGCACCTGTGCATTAAATAATTTATCCATACAAGTTCCTTACGGCTCGATCTTTGGTTTTTTAGGGCCAAATGGCGCAGGCAAAACAACCACAATTAAAATATTGATGGACCTAATTAAAGCGTCTTCTGGATCCGCTAAAATTTTAGGCGAGCCGAATTCAAATGTTAAAATCAAAGAAAAGATCGGTTTTCTTCCAGATGCACCGGCCTTTTATCCACAGCTTAGCACCACCGAATTTCTAAATATTTGTGCCAAGCTGTTTCATATGGATACCGCGAAACGAAACCAGCGCATTGAAAAAGTACTAGAAGAAGTAAAAATGACCGAGCATCGAAAAGGCAGATTAGGCTCTTTTTCGCGTGGAATGCTGCAGCGTGTAGGTGTAGCTCAAGCGCTTTTGAATGACCCCAGCCTCCTTATTTTGGATGAGCCGCTTTTAGGACTCGATCCATTTGGACGCCAGGAATTCAAAGATATTATTCTAAACCAAAAAAAGAAAGGAACAAGTATTTTTTTCAGCAGCCATATTCTATCGGATATCGAAGAAATTTGTGATCATATCGCCATTTTAAATAAAGGCAACCTCATTTGTACCGGCACTTTAGATGAGCTATTAACGACCACAAAATTGAAATTCGTTATCCCTGAAAAACTAGAAGACGTATTTAAAGAATATGCCACAGATGCAGAGGAAATCACTCGTAATTCGGATGGTGATCGTATTTTAACATTTAAATATACAGACGCCCTCAAGAAAAAGTTAAAGGAAACAGAATTGAAATATCCCAATGACGTCCAAATTCTGTCCGGACACGAGAAACTAGAAAAGTTTTTTTTCCGTTGTTTAAAGGGAGAAGAACAATAAAGTCTCCCCACTAAAGGGAAAAACAAAAAAGAAGAAAGACAGCTATAAAAAATCACAGCTTTTGTTTCCTTTGTGATTCTATAAATGTCTCCGTCGTTTTTTAAAATGCAATAAAAACAAAGAAAGAAAGTTTAATCATGAATGAAATTTTTGCAATCGCAGGAAGCACCTGGCGCAATATCTTAAGGATGAAAGTTATTTACTTCTTAATTTTTTGCACATGGGTATTAGTTGCTTGTACTATAAACTATGATGTCTTGTCGTTAGGACTTGAAAAAGATTTGCTTATTGATGCGTCTTTATTATTATGCACCATAACGGCCGTTCTTTCGGTCATTTCCATTACCTTTGAAATCAGCAAAGAATTAAAAAATGGCGTTGCCTCGAGCATGCTGTCCAAGCCGCTTGGCCGAACCCATTATCTTTTAGGAAAATTACTCGGCAATATTGAAGTCGGATTCGTTCTTACTTTTCTTGTTGCGATTGGCTCCCTTGCCATTTTGCATTTAGCCTTTCCCGGCAATGTAACAACGACTCTGATTCAGAGTTATTTATTAATTCTTTTTTCGATCATTCCCATGTCTTCTATTGCCGTTTTATTTGCGCTTTTATTGCCGGATGTAATTGCCCCCATAGCCACCGCAATCATTATTTGGCTTACCTTCTCAACGGGTATTTTCTCCAATGTTCCTGTACTTTATGCTGGGATCATTCCTGATTTAGAATTATTTAACTTAAAGGGTGCTGCAACCTATGGTTTTGCAATTCCATGGAGTTATGTATTATTAGCTCTTATCACTGGAATTTGCTATGCTGTATTTGCTTCTACTTTAGCAAGTTATATTTTCACTCATAAAGACATCCACTAACAGGAAGGAAATATAGATATCATGAAAAACACAATTACCCATGTTATAATTATTGTTGTTGCTATAATTATAACCTCCATATTAGGAACAAAATTATATCATCAACAAGAGGCACTCTTTCCTGGAAAAGACGCCATGCGCGCGGTTCCAATTGCGGGCCTGCACAAGTTTTCAGCGGATGTATCCTGGATGCTGTTTGTTAATTATCTCGGAAGTATTTCCGGCGTGAATGAAAAAAATGTGGATGAAGTCATCCACCGCCTCGAAAAATTAATTCGCCTCGATCCAAATCAGCCGAAATATTACGAAAGCGGCGCGATGTTTCTATCCAATGAGGATGCGCCAAAAGCTTTAGAAATTTTACAAAAGGCAACCAATAATCCGAATCTGCAAAATAATTCGGTTATTCCATTCAATGCCGGATTTATCGCCATGCGCAATCTTGAGACGCCAAATTATTTGCAGGCCGCAAATTTTTTCAGTATATCCCTACAGCGCCCAGACAATTCAGAATTCTCCATCAGCACCAATGCAAGATCGTGCTATCTGCGCTGCCTGGCTCAAAAATATGCCATGGATAAAAAAATGGATATCCGCATCGCTATGGTAGAAACGCTGTATAAAGAAATGGAATACGGAAAAGACGATGGAGACAATGAACCAGACCAATATAACTGCTCCGAGCTGCCGGAAATCAAAGGAAGATTGCTGAAAGCAATGCAGAATGCAAAAATAGAAAATAGCGATTATACGCCGACAAAACAAGCCCTCGAGCGCATTCATGAAATTTCAACGAAAGTATTTGCGGACTGCCACCTGTGTGATAAATGCATGCGGCCATATGGTCCGGGACAAAATTATTGCAGCCATTGCGGCAACAAATTGATCCCATGGGGCGTCTGCCAAAAATGCGGCGCTGTTATTGGAGATGCGGCATACTGCCCGAAATGCGGCACAAAGGCTGAAGAATAAAAGAATATGCTTAAAAAACTTTTTCGTTTTTTCTCGCAAAAAAATGTCCTGATTTACTCAGGACTATTTTTGCTATTCATGATTATTTTTGTTTTTTCGGATGCTATTTTAAAGCAAAACAGCCTAAAAATAACATCGGGTGACATCCAGGAAAAAGGCGAATTTGGCGCACTGGTCAATTGGTTGCCCAAAGAAGCAAAAATAACCATCGAATATCGTGCACGGAGTCTTTTTTTGCAAAATCGTATCAAGCGCACAAAAGACAAAGACGAAAAAGTTGTGGCCATTTTTGATTTTGCCACTTATATCGAACACCGGGATCCGAAAGGCTGTGACAATGTTCTATACAGCGTAATAAAGGACCCCGCTTATAGTCAATCCCGCAACGCCTATCTTGTTTATACCGCCCTCCTACTGAAAAAAGGAAGAGCACATACCATCACCATCGATCAGCTGAAAGCTTATTTAAAAACATTAAAATGGCCGGAAGACCAGTATCAGGCATGGGAAAAAATACAAAAACAGATCAAGATTATCCGTCCGTCCAACCAAGACCGACTCAATCTTTTTTCTTTTTTAATCGATAATCCCCCACCCCATTACAAAAATTTTTCTCGTTTTTTCAAGATCTAGCGGTGTATGCAAAGCAAGGAAAAAATATAGAAGCGGAAAAAGAGGCTGTTGCATTACAAGCTCAGTATGATACATACAGCAATCTATCTTCGGCCTTACTAAAAGCATCGACAAATTACCGGAACACCTACCAGGATTATCAGAATATGCTATCCGAAGCCAAAACGCCGCAGGAGCGTCTGGTAGCTCTCACCAATTTAGCTTCTCACACAAGAGCAGTTGATCCACAAGAAAGCGCCAAATTTTTTGATCAGATTTTTGATACGCCCGCCTATCATAAACTTCCAGAATTTTATAATCCGGCCTCCTACTTATTACTCTATTCCAAAAACAAACACTCTCTTTCTATTTCAGAATACCACAAATTGCTTGAGGACATTTCGGATCCCCGCATGCTTTTTGAAGCATGGGATGCCGGATACCAGCAACTGGTCCGCAACAAAAACAAGACCCCGCAAATTTTGGAATATCTGGAACCGCTCTTACATTTAAAAAAAGAATATGTCGAATATGCAGAATTCTTTCGTATATTAGAAGGTCTCGGACTTGAGACAAATGACACGGAGCTATTCAATAAAGCATCCGATTTTTTAATACGCGTACAAGAAATAGATATGCCTTCCTTATTCTTATCCAAAGAAGAACAAATGGAGGATTATTAAATTATGTGGCCTATTATTGAACTAACGCTCCGTAAAATACAAGAAAACACGATCTATATTCTGCTCATTCTGGGCTTGGTTTTCTGTATACTCGCAGACTCCGCCACTTCCTTTAATGAACAAATTCAAAGCGGATCATTGCTGAATTACGCTCTCGGCAGCCAAAGCCTACAAATTCCCGAACTTACCTCCGGTACGTTGTGCACACTCCTCTTTCTATCCCTCATTACAATCTTCTGGGGGGCTTCCGAAATTTTAAACGATATCGACAATGGTACCATCTTAATACTTCTCGCCAAACCAATTTCCAGAACAACGTATGTCCTTGGTAAATACTTCGGGCTTTTAATTCTCGCAGTCCTTATTTTTGTGAATTTCGAGATTGCATTATATATCAGCCATTTTGTTTTTCATACCGGCCCGAAAATCTATACGCCGATGGTCTTTTTACGCCAGCTCATGCCGATCAGTATTCTTCCGGTACTTCTCGCTATAACGATGTTCTTTTCTGTTGTAGCAGGCTCGATGG
>JBAYAV010000207.1:0-5640 GCA_041669565.1 Lentisphaeria bacterium | reverse complement strand
TATTCTCCCCAGAAACAGATTCTTGATGTCATAGTGATGAAATAAAAAGGCCGACCCGGCAGCAAAAACACAGCGAATCAAATATATAAAGTTGTGGAAAAGCTGGACAGGAACGGCCAATAGGTAATCTATGCCAAAATTCTGAGAATGCAATTGGAAGAAAGGACAGATTAAAAATGATAAATTTGATTCCGTAAGGCTGAAAAAAAATCGTCTTGACTTGACAGCAAACAAAATAATGCTATAATATACTATACAACATTTATTTAATAGTTTCCATCATCATAAAAAAGGCCATTATGAAAAATCTAACTGATAAACAGCGCGCAATTCTTGATTTTATTTCCGATTTTGTGAATCACGAAGGCATGGCGCCCACAATCAGCGAGATCAGTGAATACTTTTCGATTAACCCCGCCACAGCACTCGCGCATGTCAGCGCGTTACAACGCAAAGGCTATGTCAATCGCTCCTCGAAAGCCCGAAGCTTGACCCTGACCCAAAACAAAAAAGCACACATGTTCTCTATGTTTCTAAGTATTCCCCTTCTCGGACGAATCAGTGCCGGCTGCCCCGTTCTATCCGAACAGAATATCGAACGGCATATAAAAATCGACCCCGCAACACTCCCCCATTCTGTAAAAAATGATGAGCTTTTCGCCCTTAAAGTACAGGGTGAAAGCATGCGCGACGCCGGAATCCTTGACGGCGATATCGTTGTTGCCCAGCAAACAACCGATGTAGCCATGGGAAATATTGTCATTGCCCTCGTTGAAGGCGAAACCACCATAAAATCTCTCTATGTCAAAAATGGCCTCTGGGAACTGCGACCAGCAAACCCGGACTTTAAGTCCCGCTTCTATCCCCTGGACCAACTCACCATCCAGGGAATTCTCGTCATGCTTATTCGACAATACTAACACTTCAAACAGCATGCCATCCCAGTCCCTGAACAAACCAACAAAAAAAAAGAACTTCGATTGATGCCTCGTATAACGAACAAAACAAATGACTTTTACCATACGCCAGCACAAGAAAAGAACAAAATTAAAACAACGCGATAACAATAAGGAATAGATATAATGATCGGTCGTTTAACTGGAAAATTAATTCAATGCAATTTAACCCAAATTCTTCTTGATGTTCATGGCGTCGGCTACGATTTAACCGTCCCGCTAAGCACAACGGACAAATTGCCACCAATCGATCAAACGGTCACGATCTTAACCCACCTTCACGTTCGCGAAGACTGCCTGCAATTATTTGGCTTTATGACAACAAAAGAGCGAGACCTCTTTCGTCTCATGATCAACGCTGTTTCCGGCATTGGACCGCGCCTTGCTTTAAATATACTTAGCTCGATGAGTGTCGATCATTTTTGCACGGCGGTTGTCAACAAAGACCTCAAATTGCTTGGTAAGATCAGCGGCATTGGCAAACGCACTGCGGAACGCATTATTTTGGAATTACAAGACAAGGTCACCGCGCTGAATCCAAATGCGGGATCCAGCTCAACGGATATCGGCACGTCTCCGGACACGATTTATCCGAATGCGGCCGACGCGATCGCAGCTTTGGAAACACTGGGATTTAAAAAAGAATCCGCAACAAAAACCATTCAAAAAATATGCTCCGTTCCCAACGGCGAGAAAATAACAGCCGCAAGTCTTATTCGCCAAGCTCTGGCAAAACTAAACTCCTAATAAAGACAAGTCGTCTTTGTTCCCTATGTCCAAAAGCACCATTGTGTTTTTTTAGGGGAAGGGAAAGAATAACCACACAAGATCTTTTTCAGGCAAGCGCAAAAAGGGAAAGCCGAGCGGCACTTCGGTCAGGCTTCCGTGAATTGCATTTTATGATTACAAATAGAGCATACTTTTTTGCCGTGTAATTTTTTCAGCAGGGCTTCTGCTTCACTATAATGTCGTGTAATCTGCGGCACTGCATGGGCATCGGTATTAATCAAAATCGGCAATCCCAATTCAATTGCCCTTGTTAAAATATCGACTGACGGATAAAATTCTTGACATGGTTTATCCATACCTGCAGTATTCACTTCAATCGGCGTATGCCTTTTCGCCAATTCCAAAAGAAGCTCCTCAATTAAATCAGAATTATTCACACTTGAATAGAAGCCAAATTTTTTAGGCAAATCCAAATGAGCCACAAAATCATACAATCCGGATCGCGCCATTAAAATACTTTTTTGCCAATAGCCGCGCCAAACAGCATCTCGACCATTCTGAGATAACGCCGTCCAATTTTCAGCGGAATTATCAATCGGAAATTTCTTCCAATAATGGATTGCACCAATCCAATAATCAAACGGATAGTCACGCAATAACAACGCGACCTCATCCGCATTGTCTTCAAAAAAATCAACCTCAATACCAAGACGCACCTTGAAGTGATCCGTATTATATTTCTTTTTAAGCTGGCCTATCTTTTCCACATATTTCGGCAAAAAATCGCGTTGCATCGTCCACGTCGATTCACCATAGCCGTTCCCCGGCGACACAACAAAATGGTCACTCACGCCAAATTCTTTCAATCCAGCTGCTTGAGCAGCCTGTATCATTTCTTCCGCTGAATGATTTCCGTCACTGAAATTTGTATGATTATGATAAGAAACGCGCATAGAACAACCCGCCTATTTTTAGATTTGGAAACCCTTTTTTTCGAACCACTTTGCAGCTTTATCGCGTTGATCGCCTTGAATTTCCAGGATGCCCTCCAAGAAACGCGCTCCTGTTCCAAGCGCTGTTTTTATCTCCGAGCAAATCCTCATTTGCTCGGGAAGTTCCAGGGCCTGTAAACCGAACACAAGCGTGACAGTCTTGCCGCCCTTGCCTTTGCGCTGAATATTAAACGTGACTTTATAGCCGCGCTCCACGACTCCCTCTGTCTTTCTTTCGGCCTTTGACCGATGCAAGTCCGCCGGATCACCGCCAAATGCTTTCAACAGCTCCATGTCCTCTTTGCTAAGTTCCACGGTGTCTTCTCCCGCCATTTTCTTAGTCTGTTCCAATGGAGGCGGTTCTGGAGGCGCCACAACATCCACTTTCAAATCCGCAAAAGGAGAAGTCCATGCCACACCAAGCTCTTCTGGGGCCTTTTTTTCATTCTGTTTACTGCGATGCTTCTTAGCCATTATTTTCCTCTTCAAACATGCGGTCAACGGTCACATAGCAACTGGGAAAAATCCGATCCAGCTCATCCTGCAAACTTTCATTCATATCAAATTCCTGAGCCATCGCCTCAAATTCTTTCCTCAGCACTTGTATCCCTGAAACCATTTTATTATCCGTTTTTAAAAGAATTGCAAATTGGATATTTTCTTCCGTGCTGTGATCCGGATCATATAACAGCCGATGCTTCTGATGACTCAATTCATCCTCGACGGGGCTATCCTGAAACAGCTGATATTTTGCATACTCGATAAGCCGATCATCCAAATCATCCCGAAACAAAAAAAGCTTCTCAAGAAATTCACCACGCGAAAAAACAAGCCGGACATCCGGCCGCGGCATTTCTTCGTGCCGCGCGGCTTCTGTCGCCATGCTGTCCACCATCAAAATGGCCTTTTGCAAATATTTTGCCGGCGGTCTCTCATTCTCTACAATCATCACACCATGCTCAATATCCTTATAAATCAATTCACAGGCAACCCGAAAGCGCGCTTGACAATTTGAACAAACTGCACAATTCAACGTTCCTGAAAATAAATCATCGATATAACGACTATCCGGCGTCAGCACCCGCTGCAGCGAAACCGCCACCTGCTCACCACAATTCGGACACTTCACACGCTCTATTTTTTTCTCTTCTACCATTTTAATTCCACAATAATTTCAATGCTGCTATTACAGTTAAAAAAACAATCCACTTTTCAAAACTCTTGCTAGACATCTTCTTGCTTATCACGATTCCAATAACACACCCCACAATAACAAACGGCACTAACTTTGCATTAAAAAGCAAACTCTCTTTACTTATTAATCCCAATTTTATCATAAAAGGAAACTTCGTGAGATTCAAGACCATAAAATACCACGCGCTAGTGCCAATTAAAACATTCTTCGGCAACGCCAGAACGAGCATATAAATCAACATAATCGGACCGGCAGCATTCGCCATCAATGTTGTGACGCCTGCCAAAACGCCAAAAAAACATGCTACCACAACCCCCTGTACCGGCGTTAAATTCGCCAAATAATCATGCTTTAAATGAGACAATATCTCTTTGAATCCTAATAAAACAAGAATAAGAACACCAATACTGATGCGAATAAAGTTGTCATCTACACACTTCAGCCGCATGATAAAAAAACCGATAACAATTCCTACAAGAGCCATCGGTATAATGCGAATTAAAACCTTCCAATCCGCATGACGATGAAAATAAGACACACCAATAACATCACCGGCAATTAATATCGGCAATAAAATTCCTGTAGAAAGTTTAGGCGGGAAAACCATGGCCATTAATGGAACTGCAACAGCTCCCAGACCAGGTAATCCTGCCTTGGACATTCCAACCATGCCTGCGCAAGCAATTGCCACAAACCAGCCATAGGTTGTTAGTGAATAAAGATCCGAGCCCATTTATTTGGACATCGCGTCTTTTAAAGTATCTGCCTGCTGAACACCGACAAATTCTTCGTCAATTTCGCCGTCTTTGAACACAAATAACGCCGGAATCGATGTCACGCCATATTCGGATGCCAAATCCGCATTGTTGTCAATATCAACTTTAACAATGGAGGCAACGCCCTCATCTATCGTTTTTGCCAACTCTTCTAGAATTTTACCCTGCATACGACAAGGACCGCACCATGTTGCCCAAAAGTCAACTAATACGGTTCCTTTTGCAATGATATCCTTAAAGTTATTCGCATCTGCATGTTGAACTTCAATAGCCATTTTTTCTCTCCCAATTTAGGATTTTTCCAATTTTTTACTTCTTACATCATTCCAAAAAAGCAAACGATTTTTTAGAACGACTCCCTCTTTAACATCCAAATAATGATCAACATCGCTTCTCTTTTACAGCGCTGCCAACCAGTGCTGCGCATCCAAGGCGGCCCGGCATCCTAAGGCAGCCGCTGTAACGGCCTGTTGATAAATATGATCCACACAATCACCGGCGGCAAAAACGCCCTCCACCGATGTGGCCGATGACGGCTCCCCGTTTAACAACACAAATCCATGATCTAAGGCGATCTTGCCTTCGAAAACTTCCGTACTTGGAATATGACCAATCGCCATAAAAACTGCCGAACAAACAACTTCGGTCAAATGCCCGTCTTTCGTGTCCTTCAGCTGGATACTGCGGACCTTTTTTCCTTCAACGCCCATAATTTCGTCCACAACCGAATTCCAATGCACGATGATCTTCTCATTCTTTAACACCCGATTCGCCATAACACTCGACGCGCGAAAAGCATCCCGACGATGCACTAAATGCACCTCTGAGGCAAAACGCGTTAAAAAGATGGCCTCTTCCATTGCCGAATCACCACCGCCAATCACGCAAATCGGCACATCCCGGTAAAAAGAACCGTCACATATTGCACAATACGAAACGCCATGCGCCTTTAATTCCGCTTCCCCCGGAACACCCAACTCACGCGGACGACT
>JBAYAV010000206.1:0-5687 GCA_041669565.1 Lentisphaeria bacterium | reverse complement strand
TAGGAGAATAAATAATAAAAAAAATCCTAACTATATTTTATTCAGATTTCTTTAACGGATATAAATAAATTGAAATAAATAAAAAGAGCAAAAATAATTTTTTTGGGTGAGAAATGTGGGTCTATATAAGGCCGTAATTTAAAATACCAATAAGAAGAGTTGGCGTCTGTCGACGTTTTATAAAGACAATATGGAACCGTAAAACTATCGTATTCATTAGAATATTGCGCCGCACCTAAACCTATTTGTTTTAATTTTGAAACACAGGTTATTTGATATGCCTTCTCCCGAGATGTGCTCAACGCAGGAAGTAACATTGAAGCTAAAATAGCAATAATAGCGATCACAACGAGGAGCTCAATAAGCGTAAATCCCATCTTGTAATATTCTTGTTTAATGCTTGTTGTTTTCATAATTTATCCCTTCTTTCTTCTTTCTTCTTTGCTTTCATATGGAGTTTTATTTACTTTTTCTAACGAATCGAAGAATCGTTAAAACAAAAGACCCCGTCTGAAAATCAAAACAGTTTATAATTCGGCCCTTGTTCACCTCAAGACCAACCAGTTGCCTACTTAACAATCTTCTTTTCGTCTCTTTTGCAGCCTTGTAAAGAACACTTTTTTATTCCATCCTTTTGCCCTTCATTTATATAAATATTATCCCCTTTACGATTGAACTATTTTTCAAAAAGACGCATGTTTTAATGAATAGGTCATTGCTTTTTTATATTCTTATCGTATATTAATATACATGAGTCTTCGCTATATGCCAATTGGTTAAATAATTATTTTCAAACTTTAATGAATAGGTTATTAAATGAATAAGACTGAAATCATTGTCCATTACCTGATTTCCAAAATTGAAAACGGCATTTTTACAGAAGGGATGAAAATTCCATCTGAATATGAATTAGCAAAGCAATTTGGGATCAATAAGATTACGGCAAACAAAGCTGTTTCTCAGTTGGTTGCCCGCGGCATGCTTGAGCGTCGACGTGGGCAAGCAGGAACTTTGGTATGCCATCCAAAAGTGCCATTTGGGAAAAGGATTGTCTACCGAATGGCTCTGCTTTCTGGATACACGTACAGCTCAAAATTATTACGCGGCGCAATGATAGCGGCGCGTAGACGAGGCTATTCCCTCGTTTACAGCGAAATTATTACGCAGGAAAATTCAGAACAATGGCGTGAGTGTGTTGAGTTAGGAGCAGCTGGAGTTCTCGGCACTTGTTGCGACTTAGCTCCGGATGGATATGAGCTACCGGTTATGTATGTTGGAAATTGTCCCAACGGAGAAAATTTAAATTATTGCGCTTGCGATAATTACACCGGTGCCAAACAACTCGCTGAATTTCTGCTTCAACGCGACTATAAAAAACCGGTAATACTTTCCCCCACAGTAACGCTAAGACATCTAATGGCGCGCTATCAAGCGTATCTGGAAGTATTTCCGGAGCTTGAGAAACGGACAATCCATATAAATCCAACCGACTTCAATCCGGAAAACATTTATCAGGAGCTTACCCATAATTATCCGGACGCAACGGCACTAATTTGTGACTCAGACGCTACTGCGTTCAAAATGATTCACTGTCTGGAAAACAAAAATATTCATGTCCCTGAAAACATTCTTGTAACCGGATTTGGTTACATGCAAGAATATCAAGAACTCCGATCAATCACAACCGTGGATCAATGCCCGGAAGAGGTTGGCTTCTGTGCAGCAATGCTCCTCATCGACCTGATTGAAAAAGTACAACCACCGGTGCAGCGTTTTATCCCCCCTCGCCTCGTACCTTAAGCTAGATTGAAAAGAACTCCGGCGCAACTTGCCGAAATTAAAATGCTTAAAGACATCGTTTTTTCCATTATAAATTATATATCATTCCTAATATCATTCCTATTTTTTTAGCATATTACTCGCAAAAATAGATCTTTAAAAATGATTTCTCCGTGTAAACGTACTAATATCCAATATATTACATGCATGGCTTCGCAATAGACCTGCTTCATTTCACGGTCATTTCCTGTATCCTTTTAATTTCCATCTGTGAAGCACCTTTGTTTTACGGATTTTTTGCTTTTCATTCAATAAAAGCTCTCCTCTTTTCGTTAATAAGAATGAATCATTACTCTTATAAGCTCTTCTAAAAAAGGCTCGACTATGGCAATATTAACAATATCAGATGGTCCGGAAAGCGGCAGAAAATACACGATTGATCATGATAATGTAACAATTGGACGCGAAGAAGACTGTGATCTCCGGCTCGATCAAACCAGCATTTCACGGCATCATGCTTGTCTGCGCAAGATGTCAACCAATTGGCAACTAGAAGACTTGAACAGCCAAAATGGTGTTTTTATCAATGGCGAGCGCATCCATGCCCCAAAGAGCATTTTTACAAAGTGCGATATACGTTTTGGGATGTTAAATACAGTCTTTGACCCAGAAATTGCGGAATCACCTTCTTCCATCTCGAGCATCGCTTTTACCGATCAAGGAGAAATGTCGGATGACCAAATAAAAATAGTTCATGATATGGGGGATATCAGCAAACGCATCCTTACAGAGTTCGGTAAAGTTATTATCGGCCAGCATGAGGTCGCCGAACAGCTTCTTATATCCATTGCCGCCGGTGGGCATTGCTTAATGATCGGGCTGCCGGGACTCGCCAAAACACTCATGGTAAGCACCCTAGCTCAAGTACTAAATCTTAATTTTAAACGCGTGCAGTTTACGCCAGACTTAATGCCATCAGATATTATTGGAACCGATATTTTGGATATTGACAGCGAGACAGGGAAAAAAAGCTTCCGTTTTATTCGCGGGCCTATTTTTACAAATTTGCTCCTCGCGGATGAAATTAACCGCACACCACCGAAAACACAAGCCGCATTGCTGGAAGCAATGCAAGAAAAACAAGTCACGATCTCCAATCAAAATTTTAAATTATCGCCTCCATTCTTTGTTTTAGCAACGCAAAATCCGCTGGAACAAGAAGGCACTTATCCGTTACCGGAAGCACAGCTGGATCGCTTTATGTTTAATATTTTCGTAGATTATCCCGATGAAAGCGAAGAAGAAGCTATTATTATGGCAACCACAGGCAACCGGGATGCTCAATTAAATAAAATTTTGAGTGCCGATGATATCGTGTCTCTACAAAATATTGTGCGAGCTTTACCCGTAAGTCCGCATATTATAAAATATGCAACGCGACTCGTGCGAATGACGCGCCCTGTTACACCAGACGCGCCAGAGTTCATTAAACGACTGGTGAGTTGCGGAGCGGGTCCGCGTGCAGCACAGTGCCTCATTCTTGGAGCAAAAGCAAGAGCCGTGCTGCAAGGGCGTGTGAATGTAAATTGTTCCGATGTCCGGGCGCTTGTTCTACCCGTATTGCGACATCGTATTTTTACCAATTTTACGGCAGATTCCGAGGGAAAATCGGTGGATGATATCATTGAGAAGCTATTAAAAGCCGTTCCGGAACCCGATATAAAAAATTATAAATAAACAATATTATATATTATGCATCCTAAATTTGCATGGAAAAATAGTTTCAAAATTATTGAAAGACTATAGATCGATTCTTTTTAGAGAGTTTAATAGAAATTTTATTAAAACCAAGCAATATTTGGCGGATCGTCATATTCTTTGACATTATTGTTATATGTAATATCAATTTTTTCATGTATATTAGTTTAGTTAGATTAAAAATTCAGTCATGCAAAATAGGGAAAAATTGAATATTCAATAATAAACAAGAAATAACCAAATAGACGAAGGAAAGCAAAAAACTTGAAAATTGAATACTCGTTGCAGAAAGGCTTCTTCGAGTGTTGGATATTGAATATTCAAAAAAGAATGATTAAAATACGGAGCGCAAAACGCCATACCTTTGAAAAAAAGCATGTAATTTAACAATTTTATACTTTTTTATGAGGTTTCAGTCGCATCGGCAAAAGTTTTGTAACACTTGATTTTGTCGGGGCACTCCAAAACAAGTGTGGCGGCTAACGCGGCTAAGTTCAAAGCCCGATACGCTAAGGTCTTTTAACTGCGGATTGAACGATATTTGTATTGTGATACTTCTTCGACTTTGCGAGATTTGAGACGTGAAAAATATCGTTCAACTTCAGTTCGAAAGTTGTAGTTGGCTTTTATTGGTTTAGAATCGACAATAACAACATCCAGCGAAGCTATTTTATGCTTGACAAGTAATCTGGATAAATGGAGAAAGAATTCTTCGACTACAGTATTTTGTTTATGCTTGACAAGAAACGTGAAAATGGAGAGGCATCTAAAATTATTCCAGCATGAAATCCGCATATTTCAGCGAGGACTGGACGACTTTTTAAATCGCGAACAAAATCGAAAATATATTTTATATTCTCGGATTTAAGATGATGAAGAATACCCGTAATTGCTTATTGATACGATCTGAAAATAAATGTATAATGTTTATTAACGCCTGGAACAAATGGAGTGAAAGTATCTATCTTGAACCGGACAAAAAGTATGGTTTCGGATATTAGGAAATTCTGAAAGACATTTTAAGAAAACCATAAAAAGGAGAATTAGAATGGAACACAAGACCAGTTTTAAAAGTTACAAGTCTTTAATTGTAAGGGGTTTTACACTTATTGAGCTTCTCGTTGTAATTGCTATCATAGCAATCCTCGCCAGCATGCTGTTGCCAGCTCTTAATAAAGCAAAAGGCAAAGCAAAATCTGCCCTTTGCAAAAACAACCTGAAAACGATTGGTTTGGCCTCGGCAATGTACTCATCGGACTACGAAGATTGGATTGTTCATGGCAACCTCCAGAAGACTGCCACCAACGCCTTCTATTATATGTGGACGGTAGCGTTGTCCGGATTTGACTGCCAAGGGCTTAAAAGTAAGATTTTCACCAATTACGGCACAACATTTTATGGTACTTCTGTTCGCAAAGGGACGTTTTACTGTCCAATGGAAGTCGGTCCAGTGGGAAGCGGAAGTGGTGGCGTAACTTGTACCTCGTATGGAATAAACTGGTACCTAAACGGGCGTTCACGCGGGTCCGGATCAATCTTATTTCCTCGTAACCTGAACGCATTGATCGAACCATCTAAATGTTTTTTTGCTGGGGACACTTCCAACAAATCTTCCTACGGAATTTGCCAAACCGGCGGTTTACTTTTCCGTCATGGCGGAACTGGGGATTCTTTCCGTGGCAGTGGTTATGAACCGCCAATAGGCATTGCCGGCAAAGCAAACTGCCTCTTTATGGATGGGCACGTGGAAGCCAAAAGTTATCACGATGTTTATCAGACTCCAATCCCGCAGGTTGTTCCATCCGAGGGCATTGGCGTAAATCACCGCTTTATCTTCTACGGCTGGGATTATTATAAACACGGGACTCCACAGTAGTCCAAATCTATGCAAACTCAAAAGAACCAACAGAAGTTTTCCGACGCCCTATAGAGACCTGAAAATAAAAGTGGCAAAAAAAATGATATGATGCAGACGGCATATTAGGCGCTAAAAAAAATCAAAGTTCATTTGAAACCAGGTAAGGGGTTGTTCAGAAATAACCTTTCCATTTGCCTGATTCTCGTGAATGCTTTTTGTGCCGCCAACCTCGTCACATACCTGAGGGTATGCTCCTCGTTGTCGGCCCCAAAATCAAATCACGATTTTTTCG
>JBAYAV010000205.1:0-5687 GCA_041669565.1 Lentisphaeria bacterium | reverse complement strand
CTTCTTGCGCATCCGCCGGAGAACAAATTTTGGAAATAATCGGCGTTACTTTAACACGCCCTCGTGAAAGAAATTTCAAGAATGTAACATAGTCGTCATGTTCGGTCCATTGTCCGGGACGAGACTCCACGCTGGGACGATTCGAAGTATGGCATCCAATCAAACGAATACCGGGCACATGGACTTTCTGATAAAAATCAATTGGCACATCCGGAATACGAGTACACCCCAACAACGCAATACGGCCCTGTTTTCTTACACACTCCAACACTTGTTTTAACGCCGCGGCAACACCCGTAACTTCAACAACTGCATCCACGCCTTTGCCGCCATTAGCACTCCGGACATCTTCGCGTTTAACACCTACAATTTCCCGAACTTTCTCTACATAATCCACATCGCTCGGATTCAGAGCATAATCGGCTCCCAGCGCCAATGCCAGTTTGCGACGCTCAGGACTGTAATCCGCCACGATCACTGGATAAGCACCAGACAAATGCGCAAACTGTGTGGCAAAAATACCGAGAATTCCCTGCCCCGCTATTAAAATTGACTCGCCTAATTCCAGGCGTAATTTGCGAATTGCCAACATCGGGAAACAAGAGATGTGCGTAAAAGATGCCTCAAGCATATCCACATTATCATCTTCAATACGCGTTGTATCGCGTTCACTCTTCACACAATAGGAAGCATCCCCATTCCAATTCAATATTACCCGATCATCGACCTTTAATTTTTGAACTTCAGGACCGACTTTAACAACAACCGCACTGCCGCTATAGCCAGGATATAATGGAAATTCTCCTCTGCCACCAGCGGTATTCTGCAGGCCGTGATAGTTCGCACATTCCGTACCAACACTAATGGGCGAATAGATTGTCTTCACCAAAATCTGATCACCAATTAAATGATCATCAAATTCTTCTTCCCGCAATTCCGCTTGATCTTTTCTTGAAAAAACAATAATTTTTCTTTTCATAAAAATTCCCCCAAAATTCGCGCAAGGGCTCCCTTATTTTTCAACCTGTAAAATAACTTTGCCAATATTTTCATTGCGCTCTAATATTGAATGCGCCGATTCTACTTCCGAAATAGGAAGCACTTTATAAATATTCTGCTTGATACGCCCTGCTGATAATTCTGGCCATATCTCTTTTACCAACCCCGCTAAGATCGTACTTTTGACTTCTTCCGGACGACTGCGGAGAGTTATTCCAATTAAACTGATATTACGCTTATACATTTCCGCCAGCGGTATTGTCGCAACTGTTCCACCAAGATTTGCAACAATAATCCAGCGACCACCCGGCTCCATTTTGTCCACCAGTTTTGAAATACCAGTCCCGACACAATCCACAACAACGCGAATTGAATGGTCCTTGAATACTTGCTCAACATCTTCTTTTTTGCGATTTACGATCCTATCCGCGCCAAATTTTTGAATCAGCGTTTTTTTAGAATCGCTTCCCACCGTTGTAATAACTTTAGCTGCGCCAAGAAATTTAGCAATCTGAGTTGCAGCGATACCCAATCCGCTTGCGCCCGCATAAATAAAAACATTCTCACCGGGCTGCAATTTTGCGGTTAACTTCAAATCTAAATAAGACGTCGCAAACACTTCCGGCAACGATGCTGCTTCCAACAACGAAAAACCAACCGGTATCGGCATTACAAGATTTTCCGGCACAGCCGAATATTCCGCATAACCACCACCGCCTAAAAGCGCACAAACGAAATCACCTTTTTGGAACTTATCCGAGCCATTCGCATCCACAATCGTACCCGAAATCTCCAGACCCGGCCATTCCGGCCACCCCACCGGAGGAGGATAATTCCCAGCACGCTGCATTAAATCCGCACGATTTACCGCAGCCGCCTTCGTTTTGATTAAAACCTCGCCACGCTTTAAAACAGGATCCGAAACTTCCGTCCAAATAAATTCTTTTTTCTCATTAATCTTCATTACATACATTTTAAAATCTCCCATATACCTACTATTTATTTCTATAATAAAATATAACAGCCACACTTTACAGTAACAACCCCATAACGCCTCAAAACGACGTAAAAGAATATGTAAATAACATCCATTTGCGCACTGGTTAGATTCTGAATGCAAACGAGTCAATTTCAACGAATGCCAAAGATCCAATAAAGGTGGTATTTATTGTATTTCACTAGGTTTCATAAGAGATGCACGTCCGTGCGTTTTTACGTGCTGGTTTCAAATACGTTTTTTTATATCATCCGCCCAGAATCGTGCCAGTTTTAGCTGCATGCGCAAGAAAGGCGAGCAATTTTTCAACTGTATTTTTTGCTGTTTTGTGGCCGCGTTATTTATAATCGCAAGCCATTTTAATTTGGCGGCATTATCGAAATACCGAATGCCAGTCAAATCGAGCGAGACTGCGCTCGCCTCTTCTTTTAAGAGCGGCATACTGCTGAATTCTTTCGTTTTACTGTTTTTCAATAAAGCGAATAGGCAAGAGAGCATCGTCTGTAGCGATAGCAAAGAATAAATCACCAGCCCTTTTGAGTACCGTCCAATGAGGCGCCTCGGCTCCTGAATAATGCGATAAATCCACTCCATGCAGCCTTTTTGCATCCAGCGGGGTGCGCGTTTTACGCCACCGGCAATAAAATTAAACGTCCCCCCGATACCGATTGAGACGATTCCAGCAAGTGCCTTCTGGTTTCGATACGCGAAGAGCTCTTGTTTTGGATTACCAAGCCCAACCAACAGCAAATCAGTATGGTCATCCTGAATTTTCTGACATATTTTTTTGTGCTGGGCGAGACATTCCTGAGAATCGTCCATTTTTATCATTGAAGTATCCATCCCCGCGATTTGTAAATCGGGGTATTTTTTCAATAATATTTGAGAAGTAGCAATTGTATTTTCCGGATTTCCGCCCAGGAAAAAGACTCGTTTACCGGATTTAGCGGCCTGCGCGATCATTTTTTCAAAAAGATTCGAGCCTGCCACACGTTCTTTCAACGCATGCCCGACCAGCTTTGACAACAGCACAATCGGCATACCATCGGCAAAAACAAAAAACGATTCCTGCATCACTCGAAGAAGTTCTGGATTTTTTGCTTTACTGGCAAATACGCTCAGCGTATTAACAATAAAATCGACATTCACCGTGACCACAATCCGGCAATCTGTTTGTTGTGTTTTGGCAATATCTAACTCATGGAAGATACGCGGCACGGCCTCTTCTTCCGTAACGCTGTCAATTCCAAGCCCCAATAATGCTGTTCGTTTATTTTTCATTTTTTTTATATAGATCGACTATTTGTTCTACTGTTTTTTGCCAATCGAACTGTTTCCAGCGTTTATCTCCAGCCGCAATCAGCTTTTTTTGAATTTCGTTCTTATTTTCCAGAATTTTCTGAATGGCATCCCGAATCGATTCCGGTTTAGAAGGCTCGAACAGCAATGCGGCACCGCGGCCGATTTCTGCCAACGACGAGGTATTAGAGCAGCAGCACGGAATCTGATAATACATTGCTTCACAAAGCGATAACCCGAACCCCTCGTAAAAGGAGCCAAACACATATAATGCCGCATTCTGATAAGCATCGGACAAATCCGCACTGTCTATAAATCCTGTAAATATAATCTGATTATGACAGACCGATTTTTCCGCATACTCATGGACCACCTCGGCACCATGCCAATCGGATCCGGCAAAAACCAACTGATATTGCTGCCGCAATGCTTCCGGCAAGAGTTCAAATGCCCTAATGACATTCAAATGATTTTTACCCGGATGTTCTATTCTTGACACATAAAACAGATATTTTTTCGGCGTTAAATGATATTTTTCTACATAGGATGTCTTCGATTGTTTTTCCGGCTTCACAATGGTCAAACCATTATAAATAACATGAATCTTTTCCGGTTTTACCTTATAAAACTTAATTAAATCCTTCTTCGTAGACTCGCTGATCGCCACAACCACAGGGCTTCGACGAATAAAAAAAGGAAGCACCTGTTTTAGATAAATCATCCGAAAGATATCATACTTATTCTTAATATGGTACTGCGCCAAATCATGCACCACCGCAACCGTATAAAGTTTATACCACGCAAAAACGCGTCGATTCGCCGCGGCGATAATACAAAAGTCATATCTTTTTGCTTGAATAAAGAATGGCAGCACAAAGAGGTGATACAGCATAGACAGAACGGGATGGCGCACCCATTTCGGCGCCGTAATAAAAGAAACATCACGGGGCAGAAATTTTTTATCACGTTCTTCGGCAATCAGCGTCAGTTCATGGCCTGAGCGCTGCAAATAATGAATAATTTCGCGCGTATAGACAGAAATTCCGGAGCGCCCTGAATCAAAAGGAATGCACGATACTAAAATTTTCATTTTTTACTCACAAATTTAGCAGCAGCTGATCCATTTTTTTAATAAATTCAGCCGACGAAAAATGTTCTTGCGTCACAGACGCATTTTTTTCGCCATAGTTCACACACAACGCCGGAGACTTTATTAATTTCCCGACAATTTTCAAAAGCTTTTCTTCATTAAGATACGGCACCAGCAATTCATCTAGTTTCAACCACTCCGAAATTCCCCCCACGTCATAAGCGACCACGGGGAGATGATTGGCAGCGGCCTCAATCCCGACCAACCCAAAAGGTTCTTGCCACCGAAAGGGCAAAACCATGAAATCACACTGGGAATAAAAACTCTGGACATCTTTTACAAATCCGCAAAATTTCACCGGCAAGTTCTCTTCCTCAGCAATGTGATGTAAAAGCACCTCGTCATTTCCCGTGCCCGCAATCACAGCCCGATACGGCATCTTCATTTTTTGTAGCATGCGTAAAAACAAATCACAGCCCTTTCCGCGAATCAGCTGACCCACAAAACCGATGGTGGGAACAGCCCCTTTTTTAAAATGCTTCTCCGACACTTTTGGAATATCATCGACCACAGAAATAAAAGGATGAATAACATGAACCTGCTGCGATGAAAATTGATTTCTTAACAAGTTCTTACGCATAAATTCCGATAACACTATGATCGTTGGAATTTTTCGATACCATTTTAATAACTTCGGGAAAAGCCAGAATTTATAAAACAATTCATGAAAAATACCCTTGCTATAACGCCGCGGCGAAATTGTCATACTGCAGACACCGCATCGCAAATAAGAATACGGCAACGAACAATTCCGCCGATGAAAGGGCCTATAAAAATATTTTCGAGGACAATATAAATCGTGATCATGAACAACCGCGGCAAGATGACTTCCGCAATTTTTTACCAGCGTGCGTAATATTTTCAGGTTTTTACATTTATGAATAACAACCAACTCAAAATCAGATAGATTTTCCAATTTCTGAGTACAAGAAGAAAACGCCTCACAAAACGGCTCAAAATCTTTCGCTTTCTTTTCATAAAAAAGAGAGACTTCATAACCATTTTTGCGCAACAGTTTTGCCGTATCCAGAGCGTATTGCTCAATTCCACCAACAAAGCCTGCGTACTCACAGATATAAAGAATTTGTTTCATGATCTAAAATAAATTTATTCTAATTCTAGGGGCTGTAAAAAAATGAACTTGACAATTTGCCGAAAAAATCGTGATTTGATTTTGGGGCCGACAACGAGGAGCATACCCTCAGGTATGTGACGAGGTTGGCGGCACAAAAAGCATTCACG
>JBAYAV010000204.1:0-5775 GCA_041669565.1 Lentisphaeria bacterium | reverse complement strand
TCGTCGAATGAAAATTTTTCCTCCGAATTGCAAAACGTCAAATCCATGCTAATTTTTCCTTGCATCTGAATCTCCTTTTTTTGATTGGTTTGGTAACTTCATCAAAATAAGGATTCAGATGCACTTTGTCAAATATTTACTTCTATCACAAGATTTCGCACATTATCCATTTATCAGTTGAATTAATATCGAGCAACCGCTATATTTTAAAAGTTTTGAAGTGTTGAGTGCGTGTGTGTTTTGCAACCATTCTTCCATTTATTCAAAATAAATCAAATCAGTTCAAAAGGAATCACAATGAAACTTGAGCAGCAGCATTCTGAAAAGCCCATATTAGTACTTGGTGCCACAGGGGCAATGGCAACCTATTTAGTACCTGAATTATTATCGATGGGGTACACAATCAAGGCCGTATCTCTCGATCATGTTATTTCGAAAAACCCGCGTCTTACGTCTATTCAGGGCAACACCAAAGACAAAGCTTTTATGCAATCTCTGCTGTCCGAAAAATATTCTGCGATTGTTGATTTTATGATTTATGGCACAGCAGAAGAGTTTCAAAAAGTTTATGCGTCTTTGCTCCAGAGCACGGATCATTATATTTTCTTTTCATCCTATCGAATTTATGCCGGCAATTATCCGATAACAGAGACTAGTCCGCGTTTATTAGAAGCGTCCGACAACAAAGAATACTTAGCAAGAGAGGATGAATATTCTTTATACAAGGCTAGAGAAGAAGACATTCTGCAAAAATCAAGCTATAGCAATTGGACGATTGTTCGTCCCTCCATCACCTTTTCCAAGCGTCGTTTTCAATTAGTGACCCTTGAGGCGCCGGATTTTATTGAGCGTGCGAAGGCCGGTCAGCCCGTTTTTATACCGGAAGCCGCCCGTACTGTTCAGGGCACCATGACCTGGGCCGGTGATACTGCTAAGATGCTTGCGGGGCTTCTTTTTAATCCACTGGCTTATCGAGAGTGTTTTACTCTTGGTACGGCTGAGCACCACACCTGGGGCGAGATTGCCGGTTATTATCAGGAGCTCATTGGGTTAAAGCCCGTCTTTATAAGCACTGAAGACTACCTGAAAATATTAGGTAGCGACAAACGAACACGCTATCAGCTAGATTATGACCGATTATTTAACCGCATTATTGACAACTCCAAAATTTTACGTGTCACGGGGTTAAAGCAAGAGAATTTCATTTCGCTTCGGGATGGTTTGCAAAAAGAATTAAGTGCATTGCCAAATGAGAAGATATGGCAAGACAGCCAAAGATCCAGAAATATGGATCAATACTTGAAAGATCATCCTCAAATTCACTAAAGTTTTTTATAACGCATAAGATCACATATCAATAATATTCAAATCAAGATTATTGCAGTGTTCTTATGCGAATTGTTCAATATTCGAGTCCTCTTTTTGTTTCGGTTCGATATTGCCGGAAGCAATTCAGCGACTTAATTGCATTTTCACCGCGGATTTCCAGGTACATCGGTACATGTTTAATTTGGTTTTCATTCCATGCAATAAACAAGGAGCAAAAAGAAATCAGCGGTCCAAACATTCCAGTAACGGGGCAATGGTTCATAAGCTTGCCGTCCGGTGCCTGCTCCACTTGGTGCAGATGGTAACCCGTAATCAGATTTCCAAGTTTTGCAAACCACTGACTAATACTATAAACACTTGAATAAGGAGCGTTATTGCGTGCGTGCCCAATATCAAAATGGAACCCAATTTTATCATTATTTGTTTTTTTTCGCAATGCGTTTATCCAATCCAGGCATTCTGTCGGGGTATAGCCAAAGCCGCGTGTTGAGTCTATTTTTTCATCTGGTGTTCTATGCAGATTCTCGATTCCGAGCGTTATTCCATGCTCCAGGACCCTTTTCAGCGCGTCTGCATATGCGTCGAGCATTTTATTTTTAATATCCGTATTTTTGCAAATAAGTCCAACGGGGCAACGCGGCACATGCATCGTCAAACGATTCGCGTGAATTTTTAACGCAAATTCACAAGCTGTTTTTACTTGTTTTACTCCCTCGACTTTACTGTTTTTTAGATCCCATAGAATATCCGGCAAATGAATTGACAGATATCGTCCGCCCTTCGCGCGCCATTGTTCAAGGAGGGGAAAAAGCGTTTCCGTAGAAATATTTTTAGTGCATTCAAACCGGAGTTCAATACTTTTAACACGCATGGAAATTGCATCTTTTATTCCCCCAAAAGAATCCCGCATACAGGAAAAACCCAGCAAGTCCCTAAATTCATCAGAGCGTTCAGCAGTCCAGTCGATTCTATAATCAGAGTCTAAGCGCTGCCAATACTGCGTTTTTGAATCAAAATCAAAAAAAACGCAGTCGGGTGGTCCGCCAATTGCCTTATCCGGATCAATGCCACGCACCAGGTGGTACTCGCCTTTGCCAATACGTTCAGTCCCATTGCGATGCAAGTGCCCTGCAACGAGGACTCCAATAATGCCATCGGCGAGGAGTCTTCTTAAAAACCCCTGATCCTTTTGTGGAAAACTTGCAAGAGGGAAATGTGTCGCCACAAAAAGTTGTTTTTGCCCCCGAGAGACAAGGTCCACAATCTGTTTTCGATCATTATCGGTCAGTTTCTGCTGAGAAGAATCCAGCACCAGTATAGAACAGGAATTCTGTTCAAAAGAGGCGCTTGTTTTGAATTCGGACAATACTGCTTCCCGAAATTCGGGACTGCGTCTTTCAGCATTTCCTGGCGTAATCAAATACGGCAAGTTCGTCGCATCCATTTTTTGTTTTATGCGTTTTGCTGCCTCCATTGTACCCATTGCGGTTAAATCACCGGCAGCCACAATCACATCGGCTTTTCTTTCTATTGCCGTGGCTAGGGCCCATTCAAACACCTCTTCTTTTATGGTATCTGAGTCATCCGGCAAATGAGAATCCGCAATAACAGCGATTCGAGTCATTTTCTTCTCCAAATTACAAGTTAAATTCATCGCCGTCATGCGCTATTTCACAAGGGAAAGGCAGAGTATCGAGAACTTCTCTAAGTTTTTTCTCGCCTTCTCCATGCCAAGCATCCCCGACATGATTAAAGATCATTTGTTTTATCGGGCATTTGCTTAGCACCTTTCGCGCGACATTCAGATTAAAATGAGTACATTCACAAATGCAGAGATCGGATACTTCTTTTCGGGCCACATCGGGAAAATCACTAAAATCTTGTTTTAGATCTCCAGTATAGATCAGTCTTTTTGCATTTATACCAAACTGATACGCGTAACTGGGAAAGTTTTGTTGTTCGTTTTCGAGGTGTCTAGTTGGCAATGCCTTTACTTGCAGATTCTCATCCTTAAAAATACACTTCGGCTCAACCACATGAAAATCCAATAAATTCTCAGGCCACATTCGATGCATTGATTGCATCCACCCCATCAATCCGTCAATCGCATCGACTTCCGGCAGAAAAATGTCCGCATGTTGTTGTTTCACTGGGTATTTTACAAAAGATTTAATCACACCAGGCAGTCCCCCGACATGATCTTCGTGCATATGTGTAATAAAAATAGCCTTTATCTTTTGCAGTTTCAATCCTTTGCGAATCATTAAAGCATTTGCCGGCGCGCCGGCATCAATAAGATACAGCGATTCACCAATTTGAATCAGTGTTGATGAATTAAAACGGCAAAAAGTAGGATCTCCATGACTTGTTCCCATGGTAATAATTTTAACAGCGCATTCGTCAATCATATTTTAATCTCTTTATATAATTTATTATCAGCGCAATAGCAACGGCACATTCGCTACTTTCGTTTTGACTTGTCCAGACGAGCCTCCATCCTTAAGTAAACGCAATAGAACATAGCCCCATTTTAACAAAAAACAACGACAGTAACAAAGTAAAAAGAGTCTTTTTTCATTGCGGATCGACTTCATCGATCCGCCACGATTCTTCTACCGTCATCATAGCGATGTTTTTTTTATCCTTCTTTTATCGACGTATCCGGAAATACATAAAACGAATCAAGAATTTTGCCATCTGGTCCAAATGCTTTTACATTCAGGGAATCTTCCGTAACATCCACGGAAAGAATACTGCCCTCCACTCCTCTGCATCCAGGGCCGTCATTAGCAACGACTGCAAAGGGGACCTTTGGTATTTCAACCGTAAGAGCTTCGCCATTTAAAAGTTTTACATTCGCGGCATTAGGATTTATTCTAAAATAATCATGCTCATGTCCGCCAATCATTAACTGAATTCGATTTTCCGGCGAAGTCTGATCCAGTGCATCCTTGATAAGATTTTGTGCCACTTGAGTATAGTACTTTTCATTGTCCCATATTGGAAAATGCATCAAAACCACTCGGAAGCGCGCTTGCTGAAAATCAGCGCTTCCAATTATCTTTTGCAGCCATTCTTTCTGTTCCTTCATAAAAAGTTCTGAATTGAGATTATGATCATCATAATCTCTCATGCTGTCTAAAACGATAAAAAGGACTGGTCCGTGCTTAAATGTGTAATAAGTACGTCCGGACGGATGATGCATATAATCAAAATATCCACCAGCATAGAACCCACGGAAGTCATGGTTACCACGAACCATAACAAGCGGGCGTTCTTTGGCAAAGAGGCGGGTCTCCTTATCAATAAATCCGTTAAAGAAAGACAATGGGCCGCTTAAAGAAGAGAGCATATCTCCTAAATTAACATAAAAGTCCGCTGTCTGAACATCCGAGTTACGCCATAATTTTTCCAACATCGCGCTATCCCCGTGGATATCCGAAAAAACGCCAAAACGATAATTCTTTTTTTCCAAAGACAGCGTTGTAAAATGCCCCCCCGGAAAATATTTTAATTCTGGAAAATAGGAAACACGGTTGAGCAGCCGATACTCGTAGGAGGTCCCCGGTTTTAAATTTGTTACATCCGTGACATGTAATTTATATTCTGTGCGATGCACACCATTTTTCAACGCGACAGGCTTTTGAATCCATGGATCGCTGTTTTTTTCGCGATATTCAATAAACGCCGCAGTGCAGCCCGCCGTTTCCCAGCTTATCGTCATTCCGGTCCTTGTCGGATTTGAAAGATAAGGCCCATGGGTTACTGCCGTGGCTTCCATGGTATGCTTTGCCGCAAATTGCTGATAAGTTTTTCGGTTTAATTTTACTTCCGGTGTTAATCCGAACCGTATCAATGCGGCATCATCATAGTTTATCAACAACAATTCGCCGAAGTTTTCTGGCTCATGGAACGTAAATCGAAGCGGGCTCCAGGTGCTACATTCACCAGTAGCGTAGCGTTGTCGGCAAACATTAAAACCCACCGCAGAATCTGTAATAAGCAACATTTTAAGTGGGACTTTAACCTCTGCGGACCATCCATTTTTAGTAACGCATGTTTTAGCTTCCCACAAATCATTATTTCCCGAATCCGAAAACATTCCCCCGCCTGCTCCCACAGCCAATTGCAGACTCCATGCTTTCGGGTCCACACCGCCAAAATGAATTTCGATTAAATCGCCTTGCCAAATAGAACTGCCATTCAGACAATGATCTGCGTAAACTTTTTCCGGCTCCTCGCATTGCACGCCAAAATATAAATCATTCTTATAGCGAAGTACTTTTACATGCGTAGTCCCTTTTGGCAGTCCCTTTTTTTGATAAATTTCGAAATCGCTGAAAGTTTCAGCGATTTGCCACGCTTGATCATCAAGTTTACCATCTAAAATTGGTGCTGCTGCACTTGCGGGAACAGCAAGTGATTTCTGCGGAAAGATAGAATAAG
>JBAYAV010000203.1:0-5796 GCA_041669565.1 Lentisphaeria bacterium | reverse complement strand
TACGATAATGATTATCAGGAATCTATTTTCCAGATTGGTATGCGCGGTGTGAATCCCGATGATTTCCACAGCTTGGAAAAGCTTATTCTAAGTGTGCTGAAAAGCCTTTATGATCATGGCATACCAGCAAAGACGGTACAAACGGCGTTCCGCCAGTTGCGTATGGATCAGTGTGAAATTGATTCGGATCAGTGTCTGAATGTTCTTGAAGATGTTTTTGCTTCTTGGAATTATGGAAATAGGAATCCTTTTTTGTTCTTGCAGAAACAAACGCATTTTGATCAGCTGAATGAAAAACTGACGCGCGAACCGCTTTATTTAAAGCAGTTGATTCAGAAATATTTTTTGTCAAACCCCCATCGTTTATCCCTGCAGATGCTTCCGCAATCAGACTTGCAGAAAAAAAATATAGCAAAAGAAAAGGAGCGGATGCTGAAGCTCCAGTTGCAATTATCACCAAAAGAATTGAATGAAATTCGTGAAAATCAAAAAAAACTGAAGCTTTTTCAACAGTCCCCGGATCAGCCTGAAAATTTGCAAAAACTACCGCACTTAAAAAAACAAAACCTGATGCAAAAAATAACGCGGCTTCCAGTAGAAGAAGGAATGCTGGAAAACGGCTTAATGCTCCAACGCGGTAAAATAGCAACGAATGGCGTGGCCTATTTAAATCTCGCTTTTGATTTGACGGATCTGCCGAAAAGCCTTTTTCAAAAATTGCAGCTTTTTATCTATCTGTTCAACAAAGTCGGCACAATGGATCATAATTATGATGTGATGGCAGACCAAATGGCCGCTGAGGCTATGAGCGCAAAGTTATCGGTTTACACAAACTATTCTTCAAGGGATGCTTCTTTACATTGCGGGATTCTCGTTCTTTCGCTAAAAACGCTGGAAGAATGTTTGCCGAAATCTCTTGAACTTTTGCGTGAGCAATGGCAAAAAAAATCTTTTTGTGAAGATAAAAGAATCCATGAATTATTAAAAGAACATTGGAGCCAGTTGAAAAACGAAATCGTGCAGTCGGGGCAAGTTCTTGCAGTTGTGCGCGCCAGCGTCGGCTTGACGCCGTTTTCCGATCTGAATGAAGAAATGCGCGGGGCTCAGTATGTAAAGTACAGTCGTAAGGCGGGTTCGTTCGGCTCTTCGGATTTTTTGAAATTTCAGGAAGATATGAACTGTATTGCAACTTGGTTCGCAGCAAAACAACCCCTAAATGCTGCTTATTCTGGCTGTGATCAGGGGCTGAAAGAAGTTGGGGCCTGGATGGGAAAATATTCCCTAAAAAATTCTTCGAATTGTGATCCTTTTGCCTATGATTGCTTATGGCCAAAGTCGTTTCAATCTATGGGACGCAGGGAAATTATTCCGCTGAATAATGGTGGGGCGTATTGTGCGAGAATTCTGCAGGCGCCGCATATAACGGATGCGTGTTCGGCGTCGTTGGCGGTGTATTCACAATTGTTAAGCTGTGGCTATTTATGGAATGAAATTCGTATGCAAGGCAGTGCTTATGGCGTGCAGTGCCAATATCAGCCATTTAGCAAATTGATGAATTTTATGACGAGTGAGGACCCGTCGCCGAATCGGTCTTTTGATATCTTTTCGGGGTTGTCTAAAATTGATTTTTCGCCTTTATGGACCGATGCGGATATTGATGGTGCTGTTATTGCGTGTACGAAAGGCGATGACCGCCCCTGGCGTCCTTCGCAGGTTACTTCGGCAGCGCTGCTTAATAAATTATATGGCTATACCGAAGAGATGCGACAGGAAACACGTGATTCTTTATTATCGTTGACGCGTAAAAGATTATTGGATGATGTGGCTTTTTTCTGGAAAAAATATTCAAACAGATATAATGACTGTCTAGTTGGCGCGGAAAAACTAGCAGAAAAGAGAGATTTCTCAGTCTGTAAACTATCAAAGTAGATCGAATGATTTCTAATATTGGGTTTGGTGACAAAGCGCTTTAGTATGCCTGGCGGAATTGCAAAAAGGAAGCCGTTCCGCCTCTCTACAAAGATTTGGATGTCTTTTTTCCTCTATTAAATATGGTTGTGAAGTATTGCTGGCATTCAGTTAAAATTTCAAAGCTACGGATGCCTGACCGCTGAAGTTGTTGATGGTAATCGTTTCTGTATTGCAGTCATAAATGCCACCTTGGCAGGTTGCTGCTTTCAACCCCTCTGGGTGCGGTAGGCGAATGGTAATGGTCGCTGGTAATCGGTTGACAGGCTCCATGATTTTTATTTCAGCGCTTATCGTGCTGTTTTTTAAATCCGATTCGGCCTTAAAATAGATCGACCCAAAATAAGATTTTACGCTATCGAGAATAATCTTTTTTCCGTCTGTTAGCCATTGTCTGGGAATGGTTTTGAGCATTGCCAAGGTGTCTTTTTCTTCGAGATATAACATCCAGCGCGTCTGCATTAAAAACCAAGCCTCTTCATGCGTCTTGTTCTGGCTGCATCCGTAATAATGTTCCCAGAAAGCATAAATCTCACGATCCTGCAAAGCGGTAAATTGATTATAATACATCTTAAGAAACGCTTTTACGTCGCCACGTTTGACATGGATAAAGTCGTGACGACTGTAATAAGGCTGGCTGTATGCCGCATTTTCGCGCGTTGTTGGGGATTGGTTTGTCTTCAGAATAAAATGGGTGGCTTGTTCTGTTGGTTCGAGCACTTCGCTGAGGATAAGCCAATGGGCTCCGATTAGAGCGGATCTTGAGAAAAAGGAACCATGGGTAAAACAATTTCCGCCGTCTGCATAAAAATGCAGCGCGCCTGTGGCTTCAGACCACGGTGGTAATGCTGGCGCCCAGGAACCGTCTTTGATTGGCACAACAGGCGCTTTCGCTTGCGCTTGATATACAGAAGTAATAATATCGTGACGATAATTATCTACTTCTTTCTTTAATGTTTTTGAATAATCGGGATCCAATTCGGCAGTCATTTCAACCATACGCGCGAGCCCGATATATGTGCCAGCGTTAAGGAAATAAGAATGATAAAAATCATCGGGGTCTGCTACTTTACCATCAATCAAGCCATATCCGCCTATCGCTTTTAACTCTGGGCGCTTGTTACGGTTTCGCCATTCCAGAAGATATTTTGTGGCTTTGAGTAGTTTTGGCAGAACTTTTTTTAGCCACGTCCGATCATGCGTATACCGAAAATGTTCACCAGCGGTCCATAACAGCGGGCCGGTCTCGCTTTCATAGTTATTATAATTTTGAATAAAACCACTCTCGAGCTGTCTTTCCAGGAAGAATTGAATCGAGCGTTCTGCAAGTTTGTGCCAGCCCATCGAGTCATAAAACTGGATAATGGGTGCGCTTTCTGTGCCAATTGGGCCGTACCAGCCGATCGTTGCCAGTGTGGGGCCATCCGGTTCAAGGCCTAGTGTTATCAGATCACAATGAAGTAATCCGGCTTTTATTCGTTCCTCGATTGCCAACTCTGGAAGAGAAATCTGAGCGGCGTGGCTAAGCTTTTTTAGCCAGAAACGGCGACAGGCTTCGAGATGTTTTTCAAAATTCCACTGGAAAAGTTTTTCCGCTCGCCCCTGAATAATGGGGGAGTGGGGAATCAAAATATCGTAAATTATTTTTTGACCGGGCTGGACTAAAAGACTCATTTCTTCTTGAGCCATCGGCTCGCCATTAATTAACGTAACGGCATAAATCTTGTCCCAGTTTTTGAACTTTGATAGCCCCTTGTTAAATTGAAGCTTATCAGGACATTGGGGAATTTCTAAAAAAACAGCGTGAGGAGCTTTGAAGAATGCGTAGGCAGGCGTTTGGCTGATGTTTACAGCTTCTACTCGTATGGAGCAGATTGTCTCTTGTTCGCGCTCGCTCATTTCGCGTTTAAGTAAATCTTCCATTCCCCTTTTTTGTTCTGGAGAAAGCATATTGAAACTTGTATTGGCATACGCTGCCAGCCAGTCTGTGCCGCGAACTGTGTGATCGGCTAGAACTTCTTTTTCCAGAGAGGCAAAGGACGTGATGTGATACTGAATATCAGCTTCATCCTGTATTGCCCGGAGAATTGGCAGTACACCGCATTCTAATCGGCGCGTGTTATGGGGTCGACAATGAGCACCGGGACCAACTTCGAAATTAATTTCGTAGATTGGCTTATTGCCGTCTGGATGATGTTGTAAAATAGAATGATAACAGGGGCGTACACGCCCCCAATACTCAAACCTTTCTTGATAGCCAACTCTAAATATACGCATATCACGGCCGATGCCAAGCCAAATCGGGCTAACCTGATTTCGATTGTATTTATAGGCGTTTTCATAAGACTCTTCGGGAGCAGCCTCAAATCGCGCAAAGTCACTTTGTAAGCCTTTTTGAGCAATTGATTCGGCGATGTCTTGGTAGGTTCGCGGATCTTCCGAAGGAACGACTGCGGCTTTAAATTCGGGAATAAAAATAGGGGTGGCTGAATGGACATCACGCAGAAAAAAAGAGAAGGGATTCTTTGGCGTTTCTACATTGATAATTGTTGAAAAGGCTCCCGACTTTATATTGCAATTGCTTGCTTCTACCACAAATTCCGTCACTTTATCAAATGTTCCGGCACTTGCTAGCTTGCCGTATTTTATTGCAAGCGCCCCAGTTGTCGGAGACTTAAATAAAATTTTTGCTTTCATGTTCCATCCTTTTTATTCTTTTTCGGAACCCGTTAAAAGACACAAAAATATGTTGAAATAATGGATTCGTTATGGATTTACATTAAATGGCAGTTTAATCGTTTTAAAACGCGCCTATATAAGAGCAATGCTCAGATAAAATAATATATCTCAGGAAAATAAAAAAAGTGTTTCCTGTTTCTTTAAAGAACGGATTTTGATGGAATAAAAATGCTGTCTATTTGTATTGTGAAGTTATTCTCTTTTGATAATAGCTTGAATTATTTGCAAGAAAAATATTTTTTCGTTGCTTTTTTTTATCAAAAAATAAATAATATCCAATTAAAAAAAATAATATATATAAAAATATATGCTATATTATTGTAATACTGTATTTTTAAAAGAACAAGTTGCCAACGTTGGCTTATTTGGATTTTCGTTTTTTAAAGATGTTAATAGGGTGTGTATAGAAGTGGTTTAGCGTATTGAACAGTTATCGAAAAGAATGAAAAATGGCGAGAGTTTAACTGGACTTTAGCCCAAAAAAGGAAAGAAGTTTATTATGATGAAAAAACGGTATGCAGTTTGTGGTGTATCATCAAGAGCAATTAGTATGTATATACCCCCGATACTCCGTAGTTTTTCTCCTTATGCAGAGCTTGTCGGTATGTTAGATATTGATCCTTTGCGTTTTAAGGTTTGTAAAGAAAAAGTACCCGAAGCAAAGGATGTTCCGGAGTACATGGCCGATCAATTTGATAAAATGCTTGAAGAGCAGAAACCGGATGTCTTAATTGTAACTTGCATGGATTGTTTTCATGCCAGTTATATTATTCGTGGTTTGGAGCACGGTCTTGATGTTGTTAGTGAAAAACCGATGACTACAAACACGGAAGATGCGCTGAAAGTATTGGCAGCGGAAGATCGTTCCAAGGGAAAACTTATCTGTACTTTCAACTATCGCTACAATCCGGTTCATAGCAAAATTCGTGAACTTGTTTTTGATGGAAAAATTGGCCGTCCCACGCATGTTGATTTGAATTGGTATATTGATATTAAGCATGGTTCTAGCTATTTTAATCGTTGGAACCGCATGCGTAAAAATTCTGGTAGTCTTTCCATTCACAAAGCGAGTCACCATTTTGATTTGGT
>JBAYAV010000202.1:0-5821 GCA_041669565.1 Lentisphaeria bacterium | reverse complement strand
TGAAATGGGGGCTCGTTTCCCACAAGGCATCATCCATGGTAGAACGGGTAATGAGAGAGTTGGGCAGGCGCTTGAAAAACATTGCCTACGGGTGGAGTGACAAAGGTGCCAAAAAGGTGGCGGATATTATTCTCAAGCGTTTTGCCAATGCAAACGAATGGGAAAAAGAGTGGATAGAGCGAATGAATATCATTGGAGACGTAGTGATTTCTGTTGGCAACTACAAGTGTTCATCACCAAATTTCGCACATTAACGAAAAAACATCTCTCAAAATATAAAATTAACTATAGTTAACTTGTAAAAGACAAAAAAAATGACTGTTCGGCCGATCCGAGTCAATCGTGTTTTCGAACGGTCTTTTTTAGCAATAATGTAATGAAGAATAAAAAGTCCAGTTTTTGAGGTTGCTGTCGTTTGAATTTTGAATTCAGACAGCCCTTTTCTCTCATTTCGAAATCGCACGTTGTAAAACCGCAAGAAATGAAAGAAAGAATCAACTGCAATGAAAATGGAATAGCTTTTTGGGGGATAAAAACAGGAAAAGGCTCGTAAAAAATATTACAATCGTTATTTTTTACGAGCCCAAATGGCAAAAGATAACAGACCACAACAAATTTTTGTCATGATCTGTTGCAAGATATCATTTTTTACAATTCATCTTCCGGTATTAATTCAATATAATCAATATAGATTCCTTGAACTGACGCATCGTTACGAGGTGCCGTGTAAAGAAATTCATGCTCCTGTGGAATAAATTTACCGACAGTGTACCATTGATATTTGGCGGAATCGATATCTTTTGTTTTAAAAATTATACCACAAGGATAGGTTTTCTTTGCCGTATTATAAACCCGGCAAGAAAAGGCATTGCCATTATCGTCTTTTTTATCAATGCGGCAATGAATTTTGACGATATATGCGGTCTCTTTTTTAAACGTTTTTTCGGACATTGAGTTCCATTGTACAGACCAGCTGCTCGTCATGCCCGGCTGATAAATAGCACTGCCAAAAAGAGACTTCGGATCATGAACAATCTTGGCGGTCTTTTCGCCAGCAGGCCACAACCTTGCTTCTCCAATATAAAGCGGCACTGTCCCCGGCGTTGTTTTTTGATATCCAGCGCGATTCGCCTTTGCCTCCCAAATCAAAACTCTTTTTTTATCGTTTAACTTAGCTCTCTCTCCCAAATGCGTGACATTGAACTGTTTTGCATCGTCAAGAAATTCGTGTAAATCATTCAGATAATTCTGCTTGTCGGCTTTATTCGCCGGCCCCTGTTCTAATCGATAGCACAGAATGGCCATTTTTTCGCAATGGATGCGTGACAGAAGGATGGCGTCATCGGCTGCTTTTACTTCGGCTTTAGCAAAAAGCTCCTGGGCATTCGGCAAAAACGCATCGCTGAATTTGAATTTTGCACCGGGTTGATTCTGATCATGAAATTGCTGCCACTCTGAATGCAGTAAATCATTATACTGTTGCATCAATTCTCCAGCAGCACCAAAATAGCCATACGTAAAATCTCTCATCAAGGCATCCATCGACCAACTCGGATTCCATAATTTTTTCGCGAAAACCCACGACCGCATCCGCGCTCTGGCACCACCCGGACTCTGATATGCACCCTGAAGCATGATATCCTTCACACCATTTTTCAAGTAGGTCGCGATATTTCTATCAATAACTGTCATATTGGGCATCGGGACTAAATAATTCGAAAAATTAGTCGTATAATCCCAGATATAGATATCGGCTCCGATAGCAGACCATCCTGAAAGTGCATGGCTAAATTTATCCGTTTCGGTCACAAAAAACATCGGGTTGTCCCATATATGCGTATCCGTACAAAGGCGAATAACAACATTATTGACAGGCCGAATTGTTTTTGGCGGCATAAAACTCTCTAGATAAGCCAGCGTTGTTATTTTTACATTGGGGTATTTCTTCGCGACTTTAACCGCCACTTTATTAACGAATGCTAGTAAAGCGCCGCTGACCCCGCCTTCTTTCTCGTTCATGGCCTTGCAGTTTTCGCATTGACAAAATCCGTTAGAGCCATCATTCTGTGATATGCTAATGAGTTCAATATCAAGATAAGTTGCCAACACCTTGCATACATTTTCTGCTACGATATCAGCGACTTCTGGATTTGTAAAACATAAATGTGCCGCATGGTGCCCCGCGTGATTACATTGCCGTTCTCCTTTAATCAACGCAAAATATTCCGGATGCGTCTTGAAATAAGGATCAGCCGGCAATAAAGCAGCTAATGTATGACAAAAATAGGAGCGTGAATAATTAATAACGCCACCACACTCTTTGGATGCGCCACCCAGCCATGCCGGATTCGTGCGATTCATTAAAATCCAGTTCTTTTCAAAGGCATCCCAGTAAAAAGGATCACGCACTTTTAAAATTGGCACATAACGGCGCGGCAGAACCGATACGGTTAAATTTTTCTGATGCGGAATCATCGGCTTCGAGTTTCGCGTATACCAGCGACAGCCTAAATCCTCTTCCAAAAATGCGATAACGCCATTAATCGGGCCGCGGCGACTGCCACCAGTAAAATATAGATTGCCATTTTTTATAACAATGCTGTAGCCGACTTCACCCAGATCTTTATGAAAATCAATCCCCGTAGCTTGACGAAGGGCAGTTTTTCCAACACTCAACACTTTTTTGTCCAGAACCTTTTGGGGCTCAGTCACGATATCAAAAGAGCAGCCCGTCATTTGGCCAAGATACTTTTGCAAAAGCTGTGCTGCCAATGTTTCTTGCGATGTCTGGTTTACCGGCAAAACAATACTGTAGTTAGCATGGCCATTTTGCGTCATTATGATGCTTACGGCATTTTCACCAGCGGGTTTTAAAGCGTTCTGCCAGTCCCTGGCCATTATGGTTATAGCAACGATGCAAAAACTGAAAAAAATTAAAATTTTATGGTTCATTTAAAATCCTTTTTTTATTGAAATGTTATTAAACCAAAACGCCCCGTATTATGATAACCATTCGGACCACTCCAATTGGTAAATGGAGAAACAAACCCCGGCAATCCGCGACGATTGCGACAAAAATTCATCCCCCATACACTGCCGGCTGAAATCTTATTAACACCCAGTGCTTTTAATGGGATTGCCATCTCAGCCATCCATTGGCCATCGTTAACAACCACGGCAATTTTCGCTTCGCTATTCCAACTGGCACCTTTTGTTTTATCAGCATCATAAATTGTCGGAACGGTATTTGCAACGATATGGAAATAATTCTCTTTGATTTTATGATTAACATCAATAAAAATCTCTACAGAGTCATCTAAATAGACTTGCCCATCATGGGCAGTGCAATTTTGACGGACTTTATAGCCTTTCTCATCACTGCAAATAAAAGTAATATAGAGATTGTTTTTATCATACATTACTTTCGTTTCAGTGGGCACACCAGGAATATCACCACGAATCGATTTCCAATCCACCGCACTCCCCGCTTTCTGCCAGGAAGCCTCCTGTAAAACACCATCAATTACCGGCGCCTTTGCGACGCGTGGACAGTAAAGCTGTTTGATATTTTTCATGCATTCTAGAACATGATCGCTATTTCCGACAATAACAGCCTGATAAACGGCATCTCGAATTAACTGAACGCGCTTCGCATACACCGAACCAACAGGCGCTAATTTTTGGGCATCGTCCATTGTTTTACCAAGTTCCGCGACTTTAGCCGGCGGACAGAGCACCATCCAGTCATAATCAGCACTAGTATATTTTGAGTCCGTATTTCGCGCGCTGAGATAAATCTGTTCAAGACTGCCCCAGAATTTCTTCATTGGTTGAGCTGCCGGTCCATAGAAAAGACGGTAGTACTCTTCTAAAATATCATCGACATTGCGATCCCAGTCATCAAGCAGCTTCATCGTTACATAAATACGAATATGATCTAGCGGTAAGTTTTTCAAATAATACTCATCCATTTGGCACATCATTCCTTTATGCAATCCCAAATGCTTCATATAAGCGATATCATCTGCGATGAGATGCGGCGTAATGGCAGGAAAACGATCATAGGAATGGAATTCTGGGAAAAGATAGTAATCCCAGAAGAAGATATTCTTTGTGATTTTACTCCACGCTTCAATCTTCTTATAAACTTCTTCCTTTTTTGTTGCGTCATAAAAATTAGAGTGACTTTTACAAATTTCGACAACCACATTATTCGGAAAATCAATACCTGTTGGAACCTCAGCGTATTCCCAATAAGACGCACACCCGATCATGGCTTTCGGATGCGTTTTAGCGACTTCACGGGCGACCTTGCAGACAAAGCCCCAGACATAATTGCTGGCATAACCATTATGGAAGCCGCTCTCTTTGGATTGATCATACTGTGCCGCACATTTTTCGCACATACACCAATTTTTCGTATCATTGGGCATCACCGAAAAATAATTGCCAATATGCCAATGACCAACATATTTCCCATCATAAAAATTTCGAGCATCGGTAACGACCTGCTGCAGCACTTCTGGATTTGAGTAGCACAGCTGGTTACCAGACTGCGCTTCATGATTGGCAAACCACTCCGGATGAGATGTCCCAAAACGCGCACAATAGTCACACTGACCGTGGTTGACTGCTAAGGCCTCGCCGCCCATTTTTAGCTGACGCCCCCACGCAAGCATTTTATCATCGGATAAATACGGCGGTTCGGGCTTGTTCGTTTTCGTGTACTTCCAAATCCACAGCTTTTTCGGGACATGCCAGTAAGCAAACATGGTACGAAAATTTGTAGACGGCGTTCTACGCAAATTGATTGCTGCAACGACGAGCGTTTTTGTCTGCGGAACAACTTCCCCTAATTCTGTCGGCATATACCATCGCACTCCGCAATACTTTTCCAGAAAAGTATTAACGGCATATAGACTGCCGATCTGCTGAAAATATTTTTTTGAGCAGAAAGTATTTCCGCGAATTTTTTTCACGGCATCATTGTTTTCATCTCTGCCCATCAGGAGCAAATTATTCGCGATGGTTTTTATCATATATTCTTGATCGCTGAATTTGTCATTGGCATAACCGAGCGAACGCGTGTATTTACTTTCGCCGATCAAAATTTTAGGTGCTTTTATGTCGTCGCTATCTGTCACGATCTTCAATTGAGTCCCGCTGATTTTATAGACATAGCTCTGCAATATTTTAGCGGCTTCCTCTACGGGATCCAGCGCATCAGCCGAAATTACGATGACAGCTGACGGTTGCTGATCTTTCACCAAATAAAATTGTTCAGCAGCTTTTAACGTAAAGAACACGCCGCTGCATAAAATGAACAATATCACTTTCTGGATTACCTTCTGAAACATAAAAACTCCTTTTTATGATTTTATCTCTTCTCTTCTATTGATAAATTATAACGGGGGTATAAACTTGAAGCCACCAAATTCACCTGTAGTGTAAGGGTATGGATGAATACCCAAAAGACACAAAAGAATTCGACAAGTGGTTTCCAAGCGATAATAAATGTTTGAGCTACATTATCCGGCTACGCTGGCCTAATGGTTACCAGTATCCACACTGCTACGTAGTTGGCCAATCATGGTTGCAAGACCGCGGCAGAATCAAATAACAAAAGGCATCCACCAATAAGATTATAATGACCAATTTTGAATCAAACCAAGAAAATCAAAATACACACAGACCTCGGCTTTTAGGGGCTGTAAAAAAATTAACTTGACAATTTGCCGAAAAAATCGTGATTTGATTTTGGGGCCGACAACGAGGAGCATACCCTCAGGTATGTGACGAGGTTGGCGGCACAAAAAGCATT
>JBAYAV010000201.1:0-5821 GCA_041669565.1 Lentisphaeria bacterium | reverse complement strand
CTTTTTTAATATAATGCATATTTTTAGTTTCTAAAAAATAGTTTTCAACTTTTCCACCTATTATAACGGAACCGCAGAAAAAGGCAGCCATAAGCACGCAAAAAACCACAGACGCGCATCTCTAAATTCAATCAAAAAAAAACGATGATTCGACAGCCCCTTGAAAGATACTTCCAATACCATGAGTCGTTCCAACAACGATCCAGGCACATCACTCGATCTTCTTCAACCCCGTTGTCTTTTTCCGTTATAAAAAAAATGCCTTCGCTTTATTTTTCCCACGTTGGCAAAGAAATATTCACATGCCGAAAAAGAACACGAGCGCGTTTAAACCAGCTATCCAAAACATAAAGATCATGAAATCCGCCCGCACTACGCGTACAGACAATATGACGACCATCCGGTGCCCACGAAGGCGCTTCCCAATTTCCGGCATCCGGCGTAATAAATTCGGGAACCGAATTCGCCTTCGCCATATCCATGACTGCAATCACGTACTGCCCTGAATTTGTCCGCGTAGCATAGCACAACTTATTGCTTACCGACGACCAATCCGGAGAGACCGCCTCATTGCCGCCCGTCTGCATCCGATGAAAATTTTTACCATCGGTACCTATTCGATAAAGACGCGGACGGCCTGTCCGATCCGATACAAAACAAATCTCTCGAGAATCCGGAGACCAGCAAGGCGAACTCTCTACATTGCGGCTATTCGTTAAACGAAAGGCCTTCCCCGAGGACAAATCACGAATATACAAATCAACCCTCTGTTGCGGACTCATCGGCAATGCCATATATTTTCCGGACGGCGACAACGATGCACTCGCATTCAATCCAATACCGTGAGACACGACCTTCTGACGATTATTCACCAAATCTATCAGAATAATTTTCAAGGCATTATTCCGTGCCAGCGTATAAACCATTTTAGAATTACCGCCCCAAAAAGGCTCTGTACTAATCGCATTATTATGCGTTAGACGCTGCGAATCTGTTCCATCCAAATAGCACGTAAAAATTTCTTTCATTTGACCGCTTCCAGTCATCACATAAGCAAGCCGTTTCGTACATAACGCCGGTACATGAAAAAGCTCTTTTAAAAGATTATCCGTAAAAACATAGGAGCTCTTTTGGAGCGAATCCGACGCGCCCCTGATTTGCTGCACGCCTTCTGCCGTGCGGACATGACTCTGAAAGGCATACCCGTTCTGCGTTTCAAAACGAACCGACAGCTGAACCTGCGCCTGCTTCGCATCCTTTTCAGGAAGCACCCGAAACCACCCGCAGCACTGCAAAGTTGAACGCAGACACTTTAATGCCGGCGCCGTACCCGAATACGCCACAATACCAAGCGTGGGATTGTCCTTGGCAACTTTAATAAGAGTGGTGCTGTAAATTTCTTCCGAAAAAACAGATATCGAAAACAATAAACTTAATAAAAGCAGAAAATGATACTTCACACTTACAGTCTCCTAAAATTACAATACAAAACACTTTAACGAAAAAGAAAAAAAACTCTCTTTTATTCTGTTCTTATCCATACTATAATACTTTATTGTTTTCTATCAATCCTAAAAAACATGACTATAATACTTTATTGTCTTCTATCAATCCTGAAAAACATGATTTTCTATTGAAATTCTTATCCTAATCATGACAGAATAAGACAACGCAACCATCTTGTTTTCAACGATAAATAACGATTTATATTATTTCTTCATTTTTTTTTGCAAATATAGAATTATCCGTTAAATTACTAGAACTTGTTCGTTTTAATATAAAAATATTAAGCAAATTCAATTAATAATTTATTAAAAATTCGGAGATATAACCAGTGAAAAATTGTCCAGTGGAAAAAATTCGTAACTTTGTATTAGCCGGTCACGCCGGCTCCGGAAAAACATCCCTCGCGGATCTGATTTTATTCAAAGCTGGAGTCGTCAGCAGATGCGGAAGCGTTGACAATGGAACAAGTATATCCGATTTCAGAACCGAAGAGCAAGAACGGAAAAGCAGTATTTACAGCGCAATCATGAATTGTGCATGGGATGACGGACACCTATTTTTTTGTGATACACCAGGAAACACCGACTTTTGCGGCGAAGCCATGAATGCCATTAATATTGCCGGCATGATGATTATTGTTGTAGATGCCGCCGATGGCGTCGGACCTGGAACAGTTCGCGCTTGGAAACAAGCCCGTGACCGCAAAATGCCGCGCGCTATTTTTATCAACGGCTGCGACCGCGAAGAAGCTAATTTCTTAAAAGTGCTGGATGATCTTCCAACCAATCCGGGACAGACCGTTCGAATCCCTTATAACGTACCAAATGACAGCAAAGAAGCTTTTAATGCTATAGAATGCGTTTTAAAAGACGTGAAGGGTATTTACGCTGAGAAAGCAGCCAAGTACAAACAAGATTTATTTGATGCCGTCGCCGAAAGTGATGAAGATCTGATGATGAAATATCTTGATGGCGAAGAGCTCACGCCGGAAGAATTTGAAAATGGATTTCATGCGGCAATTTTAGCCGGATCTTTAGTGCCGGTCTTCACCGGCAGTGTAGCAAAAGACATCGGTATTAATGAAATGATGGAAGCCATAATGACCTACGGCCCCTCTCCTTTGGATGATACTAATATTGAAATTGAATCCGGTGAACTCGTACGCGATTCAGACAAAGCGATCGGCCTGATCTTCAAATCCATCAATGATTCTTTTATCGGGCAAATGAATTATATGCGTGTTTTCAGCGGAACATTCCATTCTGATTCAGAAGTCTATAACACAACGAAAGATCATAAAGAACGCATTGGCAATTTATTGCTGCTACAAGGCAAAGACCAAACAACGGTGGAATCCGCCGGTCCCGGTGAAATTATCGCTATCGCTAAATTAAAAAACACAGACTTGAATAATGTCCTAAGTAGCAGCGATACAAGCTGCCAATTTAAAAAACCAAAATATCCGCAGCCGACTCAATCCTACGCTATTTTTGCTGCAAAAAAAGGCGAAGATGATAAATTAGGCGTGGGCCTTCTTCGCCTTGCCGCTGAAGATCCGACTTTTCAAATTGAACACAACCGCGAAACACATCAAACAATTATTCACGGTATGGGCGATCTGCATATTAACCTGATGATCAAACGCCTCAAAAAAGATTTCAAAGTTGAAGTCGTATTAGAAACACCGCGTATCCCGTATCGGGAAACCGTAAAAGGCACTGCTACAGCCCAATATCGCCATAAAAAACAATCCGGCGGCCATGGCCAGTTTGCCGAAGTACACCTCCGTATTGAGCCCTTTGAAGGCACCCCCGAAGAAGAATTCCAATTCGCCAATGAGGTGGTCGGCGGAAATATCCCCAAAAATTATATCCCAGCCATTGAAAAAGGAGTAATTGAAACAAGAGCTGCAGGACCTATATCGCGTTCCAAAGTTATTAATTTTAAAGCCACCGTTTATGACGGAAAATTCCACGATGTGGATTCTTCCGAAATGGCGTTTAAAATTGCAACACGAGGCGCCTTCCATGAAGCAATGCAAAAAGCAAAACCCATCCTTTTGGAACCTATTATGAGCCTAAAAATTATGTTCCCTGAAGAATATATGGGTGCCATTACCGGGGACTTAAACTCCCGCCGCGGACGCATCCTAGGCATGGATCGCCAAGACAGTATGCAAATTCTGAAAGCTGAATTGCCTTTGGCAGAATCCTACACGTACTCAACCCTACTACGCTCCATGACACAAGGCCGCGGCAGTTATGAAATAAAATTCGAACGCTATGAAACCGTTCCTACGCAATTGATGGCCAAAATACAAGCCGAAGTTGCAAAACAGGAAGAGGAAGAAAACGCATAAATCAAAACCACTATTTTCCCTATGCGGAAAACAGAATAACAATATTACACCATTCTTCCGCATTGCGTCTTGACTCTTCTGTCTACCCAAAAAGACTGGCAATCTATTTGCCAGTCTTTTTTTTCTCCTTTTTTCAAAACAAAGATATTGACATTCTAACTTTAGTGGGTTATAGTTAGGAAATGTGATTTTTTTAGGGCTTTAATACCGACAGGAAGAAAAGCATGTCTTCACGAATAGCAACATATACCGATTTTAGTCGCCAGGGAATTATTAATTCCAGAATGCGTATTATTCATAAGTTATTATTGCATGGTGTTTTAACCCGCAAAGCGTTATGTGACCGTCTGAATGTTTCCATGGCGACCATGACAAATCATGCGCAAGATTTGATAACAAATAAAATTTTGTTAAGTAGAACGATTCCTGGGATTCATTCAAATCGTCCGATTCAGGAACTTTCATTAAATAGCGACTTTGGTATTTGTTCAACGATTAAGCTTCAGCCCCATGAAATTAGTGCGGAGTTAGTCAACCTTGATTCTACATTAATTAAAACGATTAAGATACCCGTAAAGGCACCGACTCAAGAAGAGCTTTTCGCGGCACTTGAAGAGTCTGCCGAAAAGCTTGAAGCATTTGCGACAGCCCGTGGCGAAAAAATTATCCATGGTGTCCTTGGGTTTCACGGGATCGCCAGCCCGGCGAACCAAGCAATTTTCAGTATGGATGGCATATCTGATTGGGAGCCGTGTTCCCCATTTCATTTTTTACAATATTTTGCAGCGAACCCCATTTATGACTTAAGTACATGGATCATGGCGAAGTGTAAAGGGTTTTCGCATGAACGGCAATGTGATCATCATATTGGTATCGTCGAATTCTGCAACAGCACATTTCATATTGCCGTTATTGATAATGAGCAAATAATATTGGGGCATTTGGGTACTTCTAGCCCCTATTTACATTGCGAAGTAAAAAATGGTTTGGCGTGTTATTGTGGTAAAAAGAATTGTTTTAATGCCTATATCAAGAATGGTGGTTTTGACCCAAAAATCATTCAGGAAGGTCTTCATAGAATCTTTAAAAAAACGAATTTATCAATTATAGGGCTAGAATTTATCGAGCATCTAGAAACAGCAAAAAATTTGTGCCATAACAATTCATCGGTCAACTTGATTCTTGTTAGAAATGGCGATGAACTCTATCAAGACGGTTTAAGAATACTGGCTGCTGAAAATGCCTGGAAAAGAATTCTGAATACACTCTATATGCAAACAAAAAAATAGTCTTTGTTAAAAATAAGGTAGTTATTCTTTCGAACAAAACAATTTTATTGTTCGAAAAAGAAATCCTTCTAGAAACAAATTTCGATATCGTTAAGTCTAAGAAAAAACATACACATCCCGAGAAGAACAATTTACAAAAAAGCTAGAATAGAAAGCAACAAAAAAGGATTCTAAAAAAATGTCATTCCATCCGATCAATCCAATTATTCCATTTGAATTTTATACTGGGCACGAAAAAGAAATGCTGGCTGAAATGCTGAAATTAAAACAGCAATTTGGCCTGCGGCGGTTTTTCCTGACAGGACCGGGACTTGGTGTTCGTCTGACGGGATTTCCGTCTGCACAAGTTTACCATGACTTAGGCACGCTGCTTTTGCGCGTGAAAAAAGCCCTAGCACCGCATGATATAGAAGTCGGCTGGTGGTGTGCGCCGTCCTTAAAATCAGGCAAAGGCCCCTATCAGAATATTACTGGAATTGACGGAAAAGTTTCCGAGATATCATCTTGTCCGCTCGATATGTCTTTTCGAGAAACATTCAGCAACAATGTCGCGATTGTCGCGAAAATTGCCAAGCCTTTTATGATTCAGTTTGAGGATGACTACGAATTAAGCAACCACGTTGGGGTACCTTTCGGCTGTTTCTGCCCGCTGCATTTACAAAAATTT
>JBAYAV010000200.1:0-5845 GCA_041669565.1 Lentisphaeria bacterium | reverse complement strand
TGAAAATCTTCCATGGCATCAGACTTCATGGAATTTTATAGAAGAACTCATGGCTGAATTTCCGGCTGACAAATTGGGCATATGTTATGATTCAGGGCATGACAATTTTTCAAAATGTGCCTTAAAATATTTCCGCAAAAATCGGAACAGAATCACTGCGGTGCATTTAAATGACAACGATGGAAAATCGGATTTGCATCAGCCACCCTTTTATGGAACGGTTGACTGGGATATTGTCACCGACATCCTCGCGGATTCCAGTTATAACGCCCTTCTAAGTTTTGAACTAACCATAAAAAACACACCTTTTATGGATCCCAATTTTAATATCACCAAACAGCCATTGGAAAATTATCAGCATTTTCTTGCAGATGCCTATAAACGCTGCCAAAAAATTTGTATCGCAGTGGATCGCAAACGTGCCCATAAATAGTCCTGTATTCCATGCCTATTTTACTATTTTTCAAATTTTATTAAAAAAACAGATTACAAAAAAAGACGCGGATGCCTTATGAAGCATCACGCGTCTTTTTTGTACGGACATCGGGCCGCCTTATTTTTTGGTTTCGATCAAATGCACATCGCGTTGCGGGAACGGAATACTGATACCCTGTTCATCAAAGCGGCACTTTATTTTTTCGTTTAAAGAAAATAAAACAGGCCAATAATCACTTGTTTTCACCCATGGCCGCACTGCAAAATTAACACTGCTGTCCGTTAAGCTTAAAACGCCGATCGTAAATGCCGGCTCTTTTAAAATACGCGCATCTTCCAGCAGTACTTCTGTTATTACTTCTCGGACCTTTTTTAAATTATCGCTGTAGCTAACCCCGAAAATCAGATCAACACGACGCATATCCTTCATGCTGTAATTCATAATAACACCGCTTGTAATAACAGAATTAGGTACGAAGACCGTTTTATTATCGGGGCTTTTCATGATTGTTGTAAAAATTCCCAAGTCTTCCACCGTGCCCATTGCCCCGCCAGCGTCAATAAAATCTCCAACTCGAATAGGCCGAAAAACAATCAGTATAATACCAGCCGCAAAATTAGACAATGAACCCTGAAGAGCCAGACCAATTGCTAAGCCAGCCGCACCAATAACCGCAATAAACGATGTCGTTTCCACCCCGAGTTTTGAAAGCACCGCAAGAATAACAAAAACCATTCCAAGAGCAAAAACAAAATTACCCGTGAAATGAACCAGCGTTGCTTCGGCTTTGCTTTTCTCCATTAATTTACAAATAAAATCGCGAATTAATTTTACAACAAAATAACCCAGTATTAAAATAATGATTGCAGCTAGAACTTTAACGCTATAAAAACGCAGATAATTATGAACGATTTGAGACATTTTTGTCATTTGCATTGCCTGCTCCTTTTATTCGTCGATTCGAAAAACTCTTTGATTTATTACCATTTAGAAACAATTTTTTAAAAAATATAAAAGCAAATAATCAAAAAAATAACGACACTTCACAGAGGCTGATTAATCAAATTTTTCAGCGCTGGTCATCAGTGAAACAGACTTCACACCAGCTTTTTGCGCTACACGCATTATCGCAACAATTTCTTCGTAAGGGCGCGTTCCATCTGCTCGCAGCATAATTTCAAAATCGCCCTTTTGCTGACGCATGAGCGTTAGTTTATTCTGTAAATCATACATGGCTACTTTTTCTTTGTCCAGAAAAATTTCTCCAGCGTGATTTAACGAAATAACAAAGGGCTTTTCAATCGTTTCAACACTTGTTTTACCATTCAGTTCCGGTGGCGTTACATCTGTTATATACTCCATAACCGGAACGGTGATAACGAAAATAATCAGCAATACAAACGTGAGATCCATTAATGGCGTCATATCAATGGTCGTCATTATTTTATGATGAAGATGACGATTTGCAGACATATTTATTTTTCCTGTTCATTTGCGGCCGGCGGAATCGCCGACACCGTTACTTCCAGCCTTAAACTCGCAATAAATTCATCCACAAAAGCATCCATTTCGATGCTTGTTTCCTGGACACAATTGACAATATAATTATTACCAACCAGTGCTGGAATTGCCACAACTAAGCCGGCCACTGTGGTTAGAAGCGCACCACTGACACCCGGTGCGATCGCCATAAGATCCGGTCGTCCCACCTTTGCGATTCCGATAAAAGTGGCCATCACACCCCACACCGTTCCGAAAAGACCTAAAAAAGGGCTCAGCGAAACAATGCTACCTAAAAAAATCAGCCGGTCTTCCATTTTCAGGGAATGCCGCGTAAGAATTCGATTCATACCGCTGCGTATTTTTTCAACTTCCGCCAGATCAAGCTGCCGCGGCAACAGACAATGATGAAAAAGCTGACGCTGCCCCGACTCATCAAGCTGCAAAATATTAACAAGCTCTTCCATTCCAGCCTGACAAATATCCTTGAGCGGGCCATGAAAACGAGTCAACTGCCTGGCCATTGCCAAAGGCGAATCCTGCTCTTCAAATTCATCTAAAAACTTTCGGGTTCCCGAACGAAGTTGCCACACGCTGGAAATTTTTTGAATCATAAGATACCACGCATATAAACTCAAAAACAGCAATAGTAAAACAATTGCTTTTCCCATGCCGTCGCTTTGATAAAAAGCATATTTTATGGTCTCGAACATTCTTTATTCACTCCTATTACTTATTTTTATGCTGCAAATAGAAAGCAGCCAACTGCAAATACTGTTTTGATGATATATGATCCGCACGCACATCCAGCGGAATACCCACTTCGGAAAAGCCAGACTGTATAATCTCGGGGTCAAATTCATGACACAAAAGACGGAAAGACATTTTCCGGCGCTGGGCAAATGCTAGCTTCACCATATGATTAGCGCAGTCTGCCTGTTCCTTCGATGGAATATCATCCTGCAAAACAAGCCTCAAAAAAACCGAATAAATTTCCGGCGAAGGAAAAAATACATCCGGTGGAATTTTCCGTACAATTGAAATCTTATAAAACCATGCTAAACGTACCCCTAAAGCACTATACTGTTTCGTCCCCACTTCGGCAACTAACCGATCCCCCATTTCTTGCTGCAGCAGCACAAAGAGCTCCTGTGGACGATTTTCGACACGGGCAATTTTAGCCAAAAAAACAGACCCGCAGGAATACGGCAAATTCGCAATGCATCGATAAGGCGTGCGGCCCATTAATTCATCGTAATCAACCTTGCAGGCATCGGTTTCCAATAATTGAAAAGCTGAATTATCTTTAAATTTATCCCGAAGATAAGCTGCCAGACGATGATCTAATTCCACGCCCTGCAACTGTACACCCGCATCTAAAAGCAATTGTGTCATCTGCCCTGTTCCAGGACCGATCTCTAAAATGTGCTCTCCAGAAACCGGTGTAGCCGATTTCACCATCGATGCCAATAAATTGGCATCAATTAAAAAATTTTGTCCCATCTTCCGACTTGGACGCACACCGATTTTTTCCAACAGAGCACATAAATCCGTTTTTTTCATAACGTTTCCCGATTATCGCAATCCTAATACGTCTTGCATATCATAAATCCCGGACTTTGCAGTAGAGAGAAATTTAACAGCTCTGAGAGCACCTTTTGCAAACGTCTGACGACTTGACGCCTTGTGCGTCAATTCAATCCGTTCGCCATCTGTAGCAAAGATGACCGTATGATCTCCCACAACATCGCCACCGCGCAGAGAATGCATGCCAATTTCTTCTTTTGTACGTGCGCCAGGCAACCCGACACGGCCGTGACGAACAGCCTTCTTATAATCCAGACCACGCGCTTCGGCAAGTATTTCACCGAGGCGCTCAGCTGTACCCGATGGCGCGTCTTTCTTTTTATTATGATGCATTTCCACCACTTCAATATCGTAATCATCACCCAGAAGGCGTGCAACTCGATCCGAAAGAGCAAATAGCACATTCACACCAACGCTCATATTTGGCGCAAAAACAATATGTGCGCCTTTATCAACCAATAGATGAAGCTGCTGCTTGTCTTCATCACTCAGTCCCGTGGTGCCAATAACAATATTTACGCCTTCTGCAACAGCAGCAACTGCTGTTTTCAAAACCCCAGAGGCTGCCGAAAAATCAATAATTGCATCACAGTCGGTTAAAAACTGACTGCGCATGTCTGTGATTTCAACCCCGCATGGTTTTTCACCGGCGATACTTCCAACATCGGCCCCAATCAAAGGACAGCCGGGCACTTCCAGAGCCGCATTCATTTCCAATTCCGGATCCTGCAGCACCAACGCTGTCAACATACGCCCCATTCTGCCTGCGGCACCAACGATACCAACCTTTATCATTTTTTATTTTCCTTTTCTGTCTTTTCTTGTTTATTATTAACGCTGTTCTTCTCTATCAATGGAACATCTTTTTTTGCAAAAACATTCGCATAAGCTTTCGGATCACGAATAATTTTTATCGCCTCTTGAATTTGGGGATCCAACGCAAAAATCTGATCATGATCAGCTTCCAGCAGTTTCATATAGGCCTCCCGCGTCATTTTAACCTCTATATTCGGCATAATTCCCTTGTTATGAATAACACGTCGGCTCGGTGTGTAATATTTAGCAATCGTCAATTTCAGAACACAGCCATCCATCAATTCATTTATATTTTGTACCGAACCTTTGCCAAAAGATTTTTCACCGAGCAAAACCGCACGATGATAATCATTCAGGCAGCCAGACATAATTTCAGCCGCACTCGCGCTACCGCCATTTATTATTAAAATAATCGGAATATTTTTCGGAAATTTATAACTTATCCTACTTTTTTCAATGTTATTCATTTCACTATTACGGCCTTCAATCGAAACAACTGGCATGTTTTCCGGCAGGAAAAGACTGCAGACATCCACCGCAGAACTCAGCAATCCCCCAGGATTTCCACGCAGATCAATAATAATTTTCTGTGCATTTTCTCCCAAAAGTTTGATCAATGCCTCCTGGACTTCTTGAGCTGTAGGACGCATAAACTGGGTAATCCTAAAATAACCAATTTGAGTAGAAGGCACCATCTGCAAATCAACAACACTCTGAATCGGAATACTCGCTCTTGTCATTTTAAATTTCAGTAATTCACGCTTTTTATCACGACGGACTCCAATTACAACTTTAGAACCCACATCGCCTCGCAGCTTGTATAAAATTTCATCCAGCGATCCTTTTTCAATGCTTGTGCCATCCACTTCAATAATTTGATCCTCCGGCAAAATACCAGCCTTGTAAGCCGGGGTGCCGGGAATGGTGGATATTACCGTTAAAACACCATTTTTCTGATTGATAGAAATTCCAACACCGCCAAATTTTCCTTCTGTTTCATCCTGCAAAAATTCAGCATCACGGGGCGGTAAAAAAGTACTAAACGGATCAAGCTTTGCCGTCATTCCTTCAATCGCACCATGCAACAACTCCTCCGTGGAAATTTTATCCCCATCCACATAATTACGGCGGATCAGTTGCAGGGCCTGGATCATCATATCGATATTCCGCAAAGTTCCTTTTTGTCCATTGGTTCCATCAATATCTTTACAATATCCATAAAAACCCATTCCTACATTCACTAATAATGCAAGAATAACAACCAAAAATACATGGAAACGATGTTTCATTTCATAACCTCATCCATAAAATAAAAACAAATAATTCTTTAAAAACATAAGCAAGAAAGACAAAGAGTCCAGGATAACTTATTATCTATCCAATATCTCTTTGCCTTTCTTTTGTTTTGGGAATGTTTTAAAGCCGAGCTATCTTAAAATCACCCTTTTTCGCAAACTAATCAACAACAAGCTAGATTTTTTCCAAAAAATGATGATTTAATTCAGC